>JAQBPP010000096.1 GCA_028287455.1 Bacilli bacterium
TGCTGCTGAATGAAACTGCGGCGAAACCTGCAGCGCATCCACATGCACGTTTTGACTCAAAGAATCAAACGTTTTTTGTGCGGATGCCACCAGATTCTGCTCCAAAGCGGACAGTTTTTTGTTCTGATCCACAGCTGCTGCCGACTGATTATCAGACGAATTCGCTGCTGGGTGACCATTTACAGCGGGACTTGCAGTAATCACTATATCAGCATTCTGTTGAACAAACCCTTTAGAAGCAGCTGCCTTGGCGACAGCCGCCACCGCTTGATCAACCGATTCCCCCTGAACAGACAGATCTGTCAAGAGCGCCTTGGCATCATCATTTAGTGCTTGCACAGTAAGCACTTTACCGGATTGATTGATCCCTAATTCCAGGCTCGGATTTATATCGATGCCCACATACGCATACACCTGGTTCTCGCTGCTGATATTCCAATAAGCCCAGACGCCCACTCCAAGCATAAGGCATGCGGCCACAGACACCCATTTGGTGAGCGGACGAGCTGTTGGAACTGTTTTCTCATAACTGATCTCTTCACCAATCTGAGCCCCGATTGGAGAAAACGTTCGTTGAAAAGTGCCTTCTTTAGTCAGCACAATGACGTGCTTGCCATTGATTTCCAGGATAACGCCTTTGGGCATGGTCCCCCTCCTTTCTTCGAAGTTACAAAATGTATTCCTGCAATACCCGAAAGTCCCCTAGCAGGATAAGGGCGACTGCAATAATATATTTACGCTGACGCTCAATGGTCTTGCGCGACACTGTGGCTTGCTGCACAAGTTGTTTGAGCGGCAGTGTTTTTTTGCTTAGTAAAAAGGAAGTGAACTCTGGCGACTCGGCGATCAACCTTGCGGTGGACATCGCACTAGCCCTGGCGTCTGCATGTTTCGGTGAGTTTTCTACGAGTTCGGCAAAATTGATCTGAAACTCTGTAAGCAACTCCGAAAACCGCTCGATTTCATCCTGCCGTTCACTAACCTCAAGTGAAACTTTGTAGGCCTCAACAGATTTGGCCACCTCAATGTAATTGACTACATTTTCTTCGTCATCTTCAACATCGAACTGAGTCAGTGGAATATCCCGCTGTTTGCTTGAACGTGAACGAAAAAAATCGATTAGCCTTCGCCTGATCACGGTGTCTGCAAATCCGAGGAAATGCACTCCCTTGGTGAAATCAAAACGATCGATTGCCTCATTAAAGGCGGACAATGCTACACTGAATTCATCATCCTGCCCTTGTCTGACATAACGACCAGTAGCCTGTGAAGCAATGCGTGCAATATAAGGTAGATAATCGCGAATTACTTGATCACGTTCTTGCAGATTTCCTGTGCGTATATCAGCCAATCTGGCATTCAAAGGATCGACTTCTGATTCTTCACGACGGCGAAAGGTTAAGAGAGCCATCATTCCACCTCTCTTTCCAATTAATTCGACCAAAGATCGTTAGTTATGGGGGTTCGTTATACGTCCTGGTTTGGCAGCGGAAATCCCAGGTGCTGATAGGCCAAACGAGAAACTACACGTCCGCGCGGAGTTCGTTGTAAAAACCCGATTTGCAGCAGATACGGCTCATAAAGATCCTCGATTGTATCCGTCTCTTCTCCAATAGTTGCCGCCAGCGTTTCCACGCCGACTGGGCCTCCCTCGTACTTTTGAATGATCGCAAGCAGTATTCGGTGATCCACTTCATCCAGCCCTTGCGAGTCAACCTGAATTTGACCAAGCGCCTGGCTTGCTAACTGATGTGCAATCACTTGTTCCCCGGCCACTTGAGCGAAATCACGCACTCGTTTCAGCAGTCGATTGGCAACTCGCGGTGTACCCCGGGACCTTTTGGCAATTTCAGATGCGCCATCTTCAGTGATTTCAGCACCTAGTATGACAGCAGCTCGCCTCACGATTCGGATTAAATCGGACCGGTCGTAGAAATCCAGATGACTGACAATTCCGAACCGATCCCTTAACGGGTTTGACAGCAACCCGGCGCGCGTAGTTGCCCCTATTAATGTAAAATTGGGCAGCTCGATCCGAACCGAACGAGCACTAGGCCCTTTGCCAATCATAATATCCAGTGCAAAATCTTCCATGGCTGGATAAAGTACTTCTTCTACTGCTCGGCTTAAGCGATGGATCTCGTCTATAAACAGAACATCCCCAGGTTGCAGGTTAGTAAGCACCGCAGCCAAATCCCCTGCGCGTTCAATCGCGGGACCGGAGGTGGTGCGAATTTGCACGCCGAGCTCGTTTGCAATGATCGTCGACAGCGTTGTTTTCCCGAGTCCCGGCGGACCATAGAGCAAGACGTGATCCAGTGATTCCTGCCTTAGTTTGGCAGCATCAATAAAAACGCGCAGGTTGTCCTTCACTTTGGTCTGGCCAATATATTCGTGAAGATAACGCGGACGCAAGCTTTCCACTTGCGCATCTTCCACGGTAAATTTCGCAGTTACAATCCGCTCGTCCAATGCAGTCCCTCCATTACCCTACGAGGGTGGTCAGCTGCTGCAAGGCAGCTCGAATCAGATCTTCCAATGACATTCCCTGTTCCATCTGTTCCCTCAAAGAACGAATAACGGTACGGGCTTCGCGCTCGCTGTAACCCAGACTTACTAAAGTTTCCAGCAAGTCTGCAGCAATATTGCGCTGGGACGATTGCTCCTTCTGCAGAGGAGCTTGGGGCACCCAGGCACCTGCGATTGCTAAATCATCCAGTTTATCTTTTAATTCCATGACCATCCTGCCAGCAGTCTTCTTCCCAACACCAGGAATTTTCTGCAAGGAATCAACGTCTTCCAGGACAATTTGCTGTGCGACCTGACAGGCGTCGCCACTGCCGGAAATTGCCAGCGCAATTCGCGGTCCAATCCCCGATACACTTAACACCCGCATGAACAACTCGCGCTCATCCCGGCTCAAGAAACCATAAAGCGTCAGCTGATCTTCCCGAACGACTTGATAAATATGCAAGCAGGCTTCCTGTTCTTCTCTGAATGCAGACAGCGGACCGCCAGCCATGAACACCTGGTATCCGATTCCCTGTACAACCAGCACCAGATGATCAGCGCCAAGATAAAGCACGCGGCCTTCCAAATAAGCGATCAATTTCGCTTCCCTCCCCTTTGTACAGCGTCATATAGGGGGGCTGTATGCAGATGAGTAATGGCAATCGCCACCGCATCCGCCACGTCATCCGGCCTTGGCGGCTCTTGTAAACCGAGCAGAATCCGAACCATTTCCTGCATTTGCTTCTTATCGGCGCTGCCGTAACCCGTTACTGCTTGTTTGACTTGCATCGGTGTATATTCTGATATCCGCAGGTTATGCTGCGCACCAACCAATAAAATGACGCCTCTGGCTTGTCCCACTGCAATTGCTGTCGTTACGTTTCGATTAAAATACAATTGTTCAACAGCCATCTGGTCCGGGCTTGTTCGACGACAGACTTCAGTTAACTGGTCATAGATCAAGCGCAAACGAACTTCCATCGCCTGCTTTGGCTGCGTCTCAATCAAACCATATTCGACCGGAACCAGTCGATGACCTTGACTCTCGATCACACCATACCCAGTCCGGCCATAACCAGGGTCAACTCCTAAAATACGCAAACGGCCACCCCCACTGTTTGTTTTATTAATTCGCCTAATCTCAGCTTTTTCCTGCCTGGTCACATAGGCAAGGACATCAGGGATTCCATTTTGCTGCGCTCAAGCTGCCGTGCCCAGGTTAATCGTACAGATGCTGACGTCGAAGTGGAAACGTGTTCTTCAGCGCGATACGTGAGCTCATATAACTCGCGGGTGATAAAGGAAGGGAACCGGCAAAGCGCCAGAAAAGTGTCCCACTCTCGCCTTGGCAGAGGCCGAATGCGGTTGTAGGCTTCTATACCGCTGAAGATATCTTTGTCGTTCCAGCCGCAAAAATAGGCGCGGTGGTTGCACAGCTGATACAAATCATGAATGGCGTAGTCCATACCCGCCAAATCAAAATCGATCAAACTGGCACATCCTTGCCGCCAGATGCTGTTGTGCGGCGCAAGGTCCCGATGACAGAATTCGACCTGTTGTGATGCTTTCTCCTGCTTGCGTATGATTTCGAGCGCCTCTAGGGCAATCGCGTTCCAACTCGCCCACTCTTTACCAGATAACTCAGGTCTGATTTGCAAAGCTGCTTTTCTTGCAATATCCAGCCTGGCACAGTATTTGCTGGAAGGCGTTGGAGCGGTTAAAACGCTGCGTGTTTGCGGATCGACGATCGTGCAGTGCAACCTCGCTGCTGCTGCAAGTGCTCCAAACCACTCGTCAACGTGTTGAAAATTGCATGCTCGCCCCTCCTGCCATGGCTGTACACTCCACCATTTTCCTTCAAAAAGGGGATAGTACATGCCGCTGACCGAACGAATCCACGGCACGACAGCGGCACCTTGCTCCATGGCAGTTGTGACAGCCTTTGCGGTGGATTCGAGACGTTCTGCCTGGGGGCGGGGCTTCACCGACTTCAGGACATAACGATTCCCGCGGGAGTCAATCAACCCTTTTACCGACCGCAATGTGACAAATGAACGAGGGCTGATGTTCCAATTTTCGAACACAAAACGGGAAATCTGTTCATAGCTGCACATTGGCTGGAATCTCCTTTTTTAAAAAAGGGGAGTGGCAGCGCTCCCCTTCCATCCTGTTTCTTTGATTAACCGTGAATCGAAGCGATTTGATTCGTTGGTTGATAAGGCTGATAGGAATATGGACCCATTTCACCTGGAGAACCCACCATTGGCGAACCGTAGTTGACAGGCGATTGCGCTCCTGCGAAGTTGGGTGCGGGATAAGTTCCAGGCTGGCCATAAGTGTAGTGCATGTGGAAGTCAGGGTGCATATGGTGGAAGTCAGGGTGCATATGGTGGAATTCAGGGTGCATATGGTGCATGATAGGATGATGGTGCAAGCAGCCGCAAACCGGACAGTGGATCACCGTTACGCAAATGCAGTGCGGGTGATGATGGATCGGATGCGGCATCATATAACCCGGATCAAAAGCAGCGGGCACCCCACTGGATCCAACTGAGATGGGTGCCTGGGTAATTGGCCCTTGCTGTACAGGTCCCTGAAAAATGGGTGCACTGTAAGATTTATTGCCTACGGGACCAATGTTATAGGTTTTTTGTTCAATTGTGTCGTTGGCCTGATTTTGAACATTGATCGGTACATTAATACTTGGAACATTAATGTTCGGCAAATTTACTGATGGAAATTTCGGGAATTCCATCGCTGGCAATTCATATTTTGGCTTTTCCATTACTGGCACCTCCGTGGGAATTGGCGCGGTCGTCACAGGCTTGGGCATCGTAAGCAATTCCTTTTGGCTTGGCATAGCAGAAGGCGCGATTTCCACTGCTGAGATGGACTGCCCCCCTAATGCTTTGTGTTTCAACAGCTGTGAACCCGACGGAATATTCAATACCTGACCAGGTTGAAGTTGGTTCGGGTCCGTAATTTGAGGATTGGCCGCTGTCAACTGCTCAAGCGTGACTCCCACTTGTTTTGCGATTTTCCACATACTATCGCCATGTTTAACGACATGTTTCCACATTTGCCCCCCTAAAGGGGCGGCAGTTCCACTTCCACTTCCGCTGTACGCAGGGGCCGAAGATACGGTGCCACCAACTCCAGCAGGCGGTGCAGGGGGTGCAGGCGCCGCCCCGGCCTGGCTTAAAGCGTCTGTCGCCTGCGGGGTGGGTGCTGCCGCAGCATCGCTTGCTGCTGTATCAGGAGTCTGCGAGGGTCCTGGTCCGACAAAGGTGACAGGCGGAGCCTGCACAACAGTGCCGACCCCAGCAGATGGTCCAGTGTCTGAGGCCACTGCATTTGTGGAAGGTATGTTGATGTTTTGACCCGGAGTAATCGCACTAGGACTGGTGATTTGTGGGTTGGCCGCGATAACGGCCTCGAGTGATACTCCACCTGCTTTGGCAATGTTCCAGAGGGAGTCACCCTTTTTGACCGTGTATGTCTTCACTTCTTCTCCTCCTTCCGAAGTCTATGGCAGTATATGCGCCCGTTTACTAGATGCTAGCGGGGACAACAAAGTTGGGCTCGCCCGTCCCTGAAAAAATAAAAAAACTCGTCCCAGCCGATGCCGGAACGAGTTTTTCAATTATTCTCAGCGCTAAAGCACTGGTTAAGCCCTCAGCGCTTCTACTACACGGGAGCCAAATTCAGATGTGGATACCCGTTTATCCTGCGGCCGGCAGATGTCTGCCGTACGATAGCCTTGCTCAATCACTTTACCCACTGCGGATTCGACCGCAGCAGCTTCTGCCTCATAGCCAAACGAATGACGAAGCATCATTGCCACTGACAGGATGATGCCGCTTGGATTTGCGATGCCCTTGCCGGCAATATCCGGCGCAGAGCCATGGATGGGCTCATAAAGGGCCACACGATTGCCAAGGGATGCAGAAGGCAGCATACCGATCGAACCGGTCAGCATCGCCGCTTCATCTGACAGAATATCACCGAACATATTTTCAGTGACCACAACATCGTATTGGCGTGGGTTGCGAATCAACTGCATCGCACAACTGTCTACGAGCGCGTGTTCATATTGTATCTCAGGATAGTCAGCAGCCACTTGTTCAACCACTTCTCGCCACAAACGTGAGGACTCCAGCACATTGGCTTTGTCGACAGAAGTTACTTTGCGGCGTCTGCCTTTGGCCAGGTCAAAAGCGACACGTACAATCCGTTCGATTTCCGAGCGCGAATAAATTAAGGTATCAAATGCCTGTTCTTCAGGTGTGCCTGTCTGTTTACGCCCTTTGTCGCCGAAATACAAACCACCGGTTAATTCCCGCACAATGACCATATCTGCACCTTCCAGAACTTCAGGACGCAGCGTGGAGGAGTCAACCAAAGACTGGTTTACGGCAACAGGACGAATGTTTGCATAAGCGCCTAAAGCCTTGCGCATGCGGAGGAGCCCCGTTTCAGGGCGGCGCGCAGCAGTTTCTTTGTCCCATTTCGGACCACCTACTGCGGCGAGCAGAATGGCATCGGCCGATTCAAACGCTTGTAAAGTGACCTCAGGCAGCGGATCGCCATATTCATCAATGGCAATCCCGCCGATTGGACAACTTTGATACTCAAATGTGCGGCCATATTTTTGGGCAACCGCATTAAGCACCCGGGTTGCTTCCTCCAGAATTTCCGGGCCCACACCATCTCCAGGCAATAGAACAATTTTAGGCAACTGTGCCCGCCCCTTTCTGTTTTACAATCCGGTTCAATGCATCCAAATACGCCCGTGCGCTTGCTTCCAGCACGTCAGTTGAAACGCCGCGTCCGTTCACAACCCCTTTGCCAGCTTTGAGCGGGATATGCACTTCACCTAATGCGTCTGCGCCGCCTGTCACCGCTGAGATAGTGTATTGCACCACTTCAGGTTTCTCCTGCGAGATTCGCTCAATCGCCTTAAATATTGCATCGACAGCGCCGTTGCCGACCGCCGCCTCTTGATGCCGCTCCTGCTTGTCATCCAGCAGTGCGATCGTGGCCGTGGGCAGCGTATCTGTCCCGCATGCCAAATCGGTTCTCCCGGCATCTTCTGCGGAAAATTGCACTTCCATGCCATAACTGCATGCGAGTTTTACCCCGTCCGCCACACGCTGCATCACCTGTTCCGGTGTCATCCGCAGCTTGTGCTTCATATGAATATCTGAGGTAGCGATAAAAATGTGAACCTGGGACGCTCAGCTTCGCGCAACGCTTCGTATGAGCGTTCAATATCACCTGGGGTAAGCCTAGCCAAACTGCAGACCGTCAAACCCCGCACCTCTGCAGCAATCCTTGCCACAGACCGGAAGTCACCGGGCGAGGCGGCTGCAAAGCCCGCCTCAATCACGTCAACACCTAGGCGCTGCAATTGCTTGGCAATCTCAAGCTTCTCGATTTGAGTAAGATTAACCCCAGGGGACTGTTCGCCATCTCGAAGGGTGGTGTCAAAAATCTCGACCTGTCTACCCGTCATGTTGCGTCCCTCCTTGGGTAATTATTTCCCTTGAATCCAGGGCATCATTTCACGCAAACGGCTGCCCACTTCTTCGATTTGATGTTCAGCTTCGAGCCGCCGTGTCGCATTGAAAAAGGCGCGGTTCGATTGGTTTTCCAGGATCCAGTCGCGAGCAAATTTGCCGTGTTGGATATCTGACAGCACTTCTTTCATGCGCTCTTTTACTTCTGGACCGATTATACGAGGACCCGTTACATAGTCGCCATACTCGGCAGTGTCAGAGATGGAGTATCTCATGCGTGCCAGTCCGCCTTCATACATGAGGTCCACGATCAGTTTCAACTCATGCATACATTCAAAGTAAGCCATTTCAGGTGCGTATCCGGCTTCCACCAACGTTTCAAATCCAGCTTTTACCAAAGCAGAAATACCGCCGCACAGCACAGTTTGCTCACCAAACAGGTCAGTTTCTGTTTCTTCGCGGAAGTTGGTCTCAATTACGCCTGCACGTGTACCGCCGATCGCCCATGCATAGGCCAATGCCACTTCACGAGCGATCCCGGTAGCATCTTGGTGAATGGCAATCAGGCACGGTACTCCGCCGCCTTCTGTGTAAACACGGCGCACCATATGACCAGGACCTTTGGGCGCCACCATGGCAACGTCAATATCGGTTGGCGGCTGGATTTGACCGAAGTGAATATTGAAGCCGTGTGCAAACAGCATTAATTGGCCTGCACGGAGGTTAGGCAGAATTTCTTCATTGTAAACTTGTGCCTGGCGCTCGTCAGGCAGCAGGATCATGAACGCATCTGACGCACGAACCGCCTCTCCAACAGTTAAAACAGTGAAACCATCAGCTTCAGCTTGTTTCCAGGACTTGCCAGGACGCAAACCAACCACTACTTTAACCCCGCTGTCACGCATATTGAGTGCGTGAGCGTGTCCTTGTGAACCATAACCGATCACGGCTACAGTTTTGCCTTGCAATCTTCCTTGATTTGCATCCTGATCATAATACATTTTCATTAGTTGACACACTCCCATTTCTCCCTTGTCAAAGGGAACCTGTTATAAGGCGAAATTTATGCAGAAACCAGCTGTCCACGAATCAACGCAGTAACACCAGTTCTAGCTATTTCAATAATGCCATACGGACGCAGCAGTTCGACTAAAGCGTCATTCTTATCTGTGTCTCCTGTTGCCTGGATGATTAACGAGCTGTGCGCAACATCCACAATGGAAGCGCGGAACGGCTCTACAATCCCATTGATTTCCGAACGCGCGGGTGCTGAGGCAGAAACTTTAATCAACATCAGCTCCCTTGCCACCAATGCATCCTCGCCGATGGAGACTACAGAAATCACATCAATCAACTTCTCTACTTGTTTGATGATTTGCTCCAGTTCAGCTTCGTCGCCTGTAGTCGAAATCGTCATTCGCGACAGGCCGGGTTGTTCAGCGGTCCCAACAGTCAAGCTCTCAATATTATACCCTCTGCGGGTAAATAGTCCGGCGATCCTCGATAAAACGCCTGGTTGGTCATTTACAACCATAGACAGTGTTCTTCTCATTCGGACCACCTGTCAGCAAGCATCATTTCGTCGCTGCCTCTCCCGGGCAATACCATTGGGAAGACATTCTCCCCTTCTGCCACGATAAAGTCGACCACTACCGGTCCCTGATGCGAAAGCGCCTTTGCCACCGCTGCCTGGGCCTCTTCAGCGTTCTCCGCGCGCAGTCCAAGCACGCCATACGCTTCGGCCACTTTGGCAAAATCAGGCCCACCAATGCGTGATTCTGCGTAACGCTCGCCATGCAGCAGCTCCTGCCACTGACGAACCATACCTAAATACCTGTTGTTGATGACAAACACCTTAACCGGAATGTTGCGTTCAAAGATGGTCTGAAGTTCCTGGATGTTCATCTGAAAAGAAGCATCCCCTGCGACACAAACGACCGTTTGGTCTGGTTTCGCGATTGCAGCCCCCATCGCGGCTGGAAACCCGTAACCCATTGTGCCCGCGCCGCCTGAAGTAATGAACTTGCGCGGAGACACTGGCTTGTAGTAATGGGCAGCCCACATTTGGTGCTGACCTACCTCAGTGGTGACAATCGCTTGTCCCCCCGTAGCCGCCTGCAGCATTTCCAAGACTTCCTGAGGTTTCAGGATGCCCGGTTGCTTCGTATAAGTGAGCGGAACTTCTGCATGCAGTTTCTGCAGTTTTGAGAGCCACTCTGAGCAGTCTGGCACCGGAACATCTTCCAGGAGCAGTGCAAGCGAACGGCCAACGTCACCCACCACCGGGTACTGAATCGCAACATTTTTGCCGATCTCAGCCGGATCAATATCCAGATGCGCTTTGAGCGAATTTGGTGCAAACCGCTCGAGCTTGCCGCAGACACGATCATCAAATCTCACACCGCAGGCAATGAGCAAATCACTTTCAAACACCGCTTTGTTCGCCGTATACGTGCCATGCATACCCAGCATGCCAAGGTACAACGGATCATCCGGCGGGAAAGAGCCAAGGCCCATCAGCGTGGAAGTGACCGGAATACGGGTTTCCCGTGCGAACCTTGTGATCAACTCGGAACAGCCTGAGCTGATGATTCCCCCGCCAATATAAAGAATGGGTTTCTTCGCTTGCTTAATCGCTTCCCTCAAACGGTCGACATCTAATGCATTTGGCTCAAAACGCGGCTGATAACCATGAATTTTCATTGTACTGTTTGAAAAATAATCTTCACCAGCCGGCAGAACTTCTCCCGTGACATTTTTCGGCAAGTCAATCAATACCGGGCCCGGCCGCCCTGTGCGGGCGATATAAAACGCCTCGCGGACAACCCGGGGAATGTCACGCGGATCTCGCACCTGGTAACTGTGTTTCGTGATCGGCATCGTAATGCCCATGACATCCGCTTCCTGGAACGTATCTTTGCCGATGCCTGCCACCGCAACCTGACCAGTTAACACCACAAGCGGCGTGCTGTCCATATAAGCGTCAGCGATTCCAGTTACCAGATTGGTTGCACCAGGTCCTGACGTGGACAGCACGACACCTACTTTGCCGCTTGCACGCGAATATCCCTGTGCCCCGTGAATGGCTCCTTGCTCATGCCGAACTAAAATATGGTTGATGTCAGACAGATACAGTGCATCGTAGATCCACAGATTGGCTCCACCCGGATAACCGAAAATCGTGTCTACCCCTTCAGTCTTTAAACTTTCCACCAAGAGGTCTCCACCGATAAAGCCACGGGCTGCTTGCTGCGCCGCTCTGGTTGTTTCTTTCTCCAAAGAACTCATGCGCTTCTCCTCCTCCGGTTTAATGCATTACGTTCAAGTGCTTATCAGAAGCGAACACCTTCAGCGGTTGTTAACTCGCGGAATTTTTGTGTCAGGTATTGCGTCATTTCTCCTGGTTTACCAGAACCAATCACGCGGCGATCCACTTCGACCACAGGAATGACTTCAGCTGCAGTGCCAGTCAGGAACACTTCGTCAGCTACATACACATCATGGCGGGTAAACGGTTTTTCCTCGGCCACAATGCCCTCGCGCTCACAAATTTCTAAAATCGCATTGCGGGTTACCCCTTCAAGCGCACCCAGGTAAGTCGGCGGAGTCACCAGTTTCCCATTCTTTACAAGGAAGACATTGTCGCCTGAGCCTTCGCACACGTAACCCTCATGATTGAGCATCAGCGCTTCCAGCACGCCCGATTGAGCTGCTTCCAGCTTCACCAGGATATTGTTTAGATAATTCAGAGACTTGATTTTAGGATTGAGAGCGTCAGGGATGTTCCGGCGGGTTGGGACGGTAATAATCTTCAGACCGTTGTCATAATACTCGCTTGGGAACAGCTTCAATGATTCTGTGATGATGATGACATTCGCAACTTTGCAGCTGCTGGGATCTAAACCAAGATCGCCGTTGCCGCGGGATACAACCAAACGAATATAAGCACTCTTTAATTCGTTTCTCCGCAATGTTTCTACTACAGCTTGTTCTATCTCTTCTATCGTCATCGGGATAGTTAATAAGATAGATTTAGCCGATTCAAACAACCGCACGAGGTGTTCGCGCAGTTTGAACACATTCCCATCGTACGCGCGAATGCCCTCAAAAATCCCATCCCCATAAAGAAAACCATGGTCAAACACCGAAACTACTGCTTTGTCTTTGGTAACATGTTCGCCATTCATAAAAACCCAATTCTGTGACATTGGCACCCAGGCCTCCTAACGAATAAATGAAAGCGAAAAACAAAAAAACTTCCGCGCCGAATCTCCGTAGCGCTGAAGTTTATCGCTGCTTGAGACTCTGGGGCGAAAGTTTCGCGGTACCACCCAGGTTTTCCAATGCTTCACAGCATTGAACTCTGTAAGTCGAGTTGACTTATCCCGATAACGGGGGACCCGAAACCTTCCCTACTCATTTCCTTCAGGAGGTAACTCCAAGGGGACTTCAATAAGGAGACACACTGTCGACTTCTCAGCGGTAAAAGCTCGACTCTCTGAAACGGTCGTTACCCTTATTTACTTAGCCTTCTCATCGTCGTTTACTCATAATGTTTTTAATCAGCATACCTTAATATTGCTTATTATTATAGAAAAAAAATCATCCAATTGTCAATGTATTTTTTCGCTGCTTGTATCAATTGGTGTAGCTTCCAAGCACCCGTACCTCATGACCAAAGATACGAATGGCCTGCAAAGCCCGGTCTACGTGCTCGTCTTCTTGATGACCTTCGATGTCCACGAAGAACCAGTACGATCCCAGCAGTTTTCGAGTCGGACGCGATTCAATCCGTGTTAAATTAATTCCACCTGCAGCAAAAACGTTCAGTATGTAGACCAACGCCCCTGGCTTATCCGTGGATAAAGTGATGATCAGACTCGTTTTAAACGTCTGACTGGGATGAGGCTCCTTGTAATCAGTCACAGTTTGAACATCAGGACGCGCAACAATAAAAAAACTGGTAGAATTGCCGGCGACATCCTGGATATCAGGTTGTAAAATTTTCAATCCGTACTTCTGCGCCGCCCATGCGGAACCGATTGCCGCATAGCTGAGGTCTGCTTTGACCGCTACCCGCTGGGCTGCTGCAGCTGTACTGGTGCTCTCAGCAGTTTCGATGCTGATCCCAGTCAATTGGCGTAGAAATGAACGACATTGAGCTAAACCCTGCGGATGTGAACTGATATGTTTAATCTGATCCAGCGTGGCGCCTTCCAAACCAACCAGATTTTGACTAATGGGAAGCACAAATTGTGCGACAATGGCTAACACGCCCTCATGTGCCAGCCAGTCAATTGTTTCGTAGATAGAGCCCCCCACGGTGTTTTCCGCAGGAACTACTCCGAAAACGACCTCTCCCGCACGCGCCGCCTCCATTACATCCAGAATAGTGGAATACGGCTGAAAAGAAGCGTCAGGATAATTGATAAAGCTCTTGCGTGCAGCTTCCTCGCTAAATGTTCCTTCTGGCCCCAAAAATCCAACCGCGATTTG
>JAQBPP010000107.1 GCA_028287455.1 Bacilli bacterium
CGCGAAATCGGAGGTATTACTGAGCCATCTGGTGTTTCAACCGGATCGCCAACCACTGTGTTGACGTCCACCATTTCTTTTAAATTTTCCATAGCAGTTTGCATTAATCCTTCAATTGGGTGCTCCATGATCTTCCCTCCCTAAACCAATAGATTGCCACCTTAACACCTGCAACAATAGCGTCCCCGAGCCGAAACTTAATTATGCAGGAGACATCTGTGGAGAACCCTGTTTTGTAAAAAGCAGGTTTAACCTCCAAATTTGGCTTTTCACATAAAGAGAAAAAGTGGCTGATTATGCCCATCACGTTGCCTTTTATGGCCCAGGCAAAACCAGCAAGCGTGCCGGTCGCTGCCGCATCTCCAACCCCAAATTCAGTTTTCCAGTGCAGATCATACACGCGAAAGATTTTTAACTGATATAAAACATCATCGCGGAATGTGCCAAAACCACGCCAAATCTCGCGAAATTTTTCGATTGCGTTTTGGATGTAAGTCCAACCCAAGGCAAGTTCGCCTGATAGATTTTCTTGATCCGCTCCTCCTTTGATCTTGGCGGTGATCGCGGCATTGCCTTTGTTACGTGAAATATCGGCTACCGGAAAAGCCAGCTGATAATGCACCAACCCTCCGATCGTTCGAAACTTCAGCTCAATTCGATCATTCTCTGCATCCCGTTTATAATGAACCATCACTTGTATCGAAAGAAACGCCACGATGATACAAAGGGCTAGGAAGCAGGCAAGCCAAAAAACCACCCAATTCATGTGTTGGTCCTCCCCTTACTACCCAATTACACTGGATAGCTTACCCAGCAGAGGATATCACATGCATGGATGGCCGATTATTCCTCATCACTTGTGTTTGGAAGTTCATTTGGATCACCGGACTCGTCAAGGTCTACGCCCGCAGCTGAGTCCACACCCGAAAACAGGAAACGGATTTCCTCCTGCACAGCAGGCATCAACAATTCTTCACTTGGCTCTGGCAGCTGTGACAAATCGTTTAATCCGAAGAAATCGAGAAATTCGCGTGTGGTGCCATAAAGAATCGGTCTGCCTGGCCCTTGGGCGCGACCCACTTCGTGAATCAATTGCTTATGTACCAGAGTTTGTATGGCCCGCTCCGATTTAACTCCCCGAATTTCCTCTACATCAAGTCGCGTAATCGGCTGGCGATAGGCCATAATTGCCAGGGTTTCCAGTGCAGCCTGGGACAAACCGGAATGCTGAGGTTCCTCTGCCAATTTTTCAAAAAAAGGAGCATGTTCCGAACGTGTTGCCAGTTGAAACGCACCCGCAATTTCCAAGATCTGCATGCCGCGTTTGTGCTGTTCGTATTCCGATTGCAATTCGTACAGCAAACGCTTCAGTTCCGATTCAGGCAACTCCACAACAGAAGTCGCTTGTTTCAGGCTGATTCCGGCATTTCCCGCAACAAACAGCAGCCCTTCAATGATGGATTTCAACGCTGTATCGTCCAAAGCGTCAGGGTCACTCCAATCCAACAACTTCCAAAAGGATGTCTGCAAAGAGTTCATATTGCACGCATCGAACCTTTCTTGATTTAATTAGTTCAAGCAGCGCTAAAAACGTGATGACCAGGTCCCGTCGTTTTTTGAAGCGGCTGATCAGTTCGGAAAAGTATAACGAACCGCGTACGCGCAATAAATCTTCGATCTGGACAATCCGCTGTTCCATGGAAATCTCATCGCGTTCAACATGCACCTCTGGTTCCACATAGGCTGCGCGCTGCAGCGCTCGGTGAAATCGATCGAGCAGATCCTGCAGTGTCACTCCGGCAACAGGGTTGATTGGCGCTTCCGGCCGGTAACCACGCAAATCCTCCGGTTCACGCCCAAACATTTTCGCGCGCTCACGGCCAATCTCATCCAGCATGAGGGCTGCCGCCTTAAATTTGCGGTACTCGAGCAGTTTTTGCACCAAAGCTTCTTGAGAATCTTCTTCCTCAAGGCCCTCGTCTAGGTAGTCCTGATCTGATGGGGGCAGCGCAGGCAGTAATTTGCGGCTCTTCATCGCCAGCAGCTGTGTGGCCATCACCAAAAATTCGGAAGCTACATCCAACTGCAGCTCCTGCATGGTATGAATATAGGCCAAGTACTGGTCGGTAATTTCTACTATTGGTATATCTTCAATCGCCACTTGGGATTCATCAAGTAAATGCAGCAATAAATCAAGCGGTCCTTCAAAAATCTGTAATTTAAATGAGATTGACATGAGTTAAAAACCTAATCCCAACATTGTTTTCAGCCATAAATAGGGGGCTGTCACAAAAATGCGGTTTAATGGCTGGATAAAGACAATTAATAACAGTATGAACTGACCATAAGACTCCATTTGATGAAAGAAGCCCAAATAGCGCATGGGCAAAAGACCTCGCAAAACCTTCTCCCCATCAAGCGGATAGATCGGCAGTAAATTAAATGTGCAAAGCAAAAGATTCAGGGAAATTACAACATACAATAGGCCTGCGAGCGGTGTTATTCCGTTAGAAAACTGAAGGAACACAGGTATCAAAATAATTGCAAGCAGCAAATTGGATACAGGTCCTGCAAGCGCGACCAACAGCATCCCAAACTTGCGATCCACGCGGAATTGAGCGGGATTCGTGATCACCGGCCTCGCCCAACCAATCCCTGCGAGCAGCACCAAAATAAACCCAAACGGTTCAATATGACGAATTGGATTAAGCGTAAGTCGGCCGTCACGCTTGGGTGTCCGATCTCCCAGCAGATAGGCGACCCAGGCATGAGCCGCTTCATGAATCGTACCGCCAATGACGAACGCAATTGCCCGATAAAGCATCTGAGTAGGATCCAGATTAAATATAAGACTCTCTCCCCCGGAAGCTAATTGATTGTCCGAATTTATTATACCATAGCAGGCAGTTTAATCATCTGATCCTGATAATCTTGCAAACGCGAAAAGCTTGCGCCGCGATAACGAATCGCGCGCGGGCAAGGCGGACGAAAGGCTCCGACTAAGATGACATTTTGAGAATGGGACAGAGACATGCTCGTTGGGATGAGCCACAATTCTGGAAACAGCGCACCCATTTGCTCGGTTATCATCCTAAATTCATTTGTCTGAGCGTCGTTTGTTACTGGAGTGATCACATTGATGCAAACGACACCGTGCGGAGCAAGACATTCCTTTACCTGTTGGAAAAACTGAGGCTGCACAAAGCCAGTCGGTAATTTCTCCTGATAAAACGCATCAACAAAAAGTAAATCCAATGGCTCCTGGCGCGCTTCTAAATAAGCGAGCCCGTCCATGCAATGGTAGGAAGTCGATTCATCGAGTGGGCAATTAAAATGAGTAAGTGCGACGTCGATCATGACAGGATCGAAGTCAACACCGTCAATCGTGCAGCCAGGATACAGCGTGCGTACCGTATGCAAAGCAGTGCCGGCGCCCACGCCGATCAAAGCAAACTTGGTTACCTGGTTCAGAAAAAGTTGATGCAGCAGAAACGCTTCCTGATAACGGAAAATCAACTTCTGAGGATGGCGCAAATCAACTGCTCCCTGCCAACTGGCCCCATCGGAAATCAGGTACTGAATCTGACCTTTGCGGCGAATTAAAACCCGCTGGTAATCAGAGCGCTTGTCAATCACTGTGTGTGGAAACAGACCTTCAAAAGTCGGCATCCACTTTTTCCAATCGTTCATCTGCTCTATCCGATCTGGCGTAACACGTTGGCCATCTCAATGGCGGCAACTGCTGCTTCCCAACCTTTATTGCCTGCTTTTGTACCTGCGCGCTCAATGGCTTGTTCAATTGAATCGGTGGTGAGCACGCCAAAAACAGTGGGAACTCCAGTAGTTAGCGCCACTGCTGCTACTCCTTTTGCGGCTTCACCTGCAACATAATCAAAATGAGGCGTTGAACCGCGAATAACAGCACCGATTGTGATCAGTGCGTCATATTTTTTTGATTCAGCCATCCGCTTTGCCACAACTGGAATTTCAAAAGCGCCTGGAACCCAGGCAATATCTACCTGTTCTTCTTCTACCCCGTGTCTGGTAAAGGCGTCCAGTGCACCGGCAAGCAATTTGCTGACGATAAATTCATTAAAGCGGCCTGCCACGATGCCAAACCGCAATCCTTGTCCCAGCAGATGACCTTCAAACGTTTGACCTGTTACTCCCATTGAATTCCACTCCTCTAAAGATTTAATAAATGGCCTAATTTCGATTGCTTGGTTTGCAAATAACGAACATTTTTTTCGTTAGGCTGAACTTGCAAAGGCACGCGTTCCACAATTTCCAAGCCGTGACCTTCAAGTCCTTTGATTTTACGCGGATTGTTCGTTAATAATCGCATCTTTTGCACGCCGAGATCCCGCAGAATTTGAGCGCCGATCCCATAATCGCGTAGATCGGCAGGAAATCCCAGCTTCTCATTGGCTTCGACCGTGTCAAATCCTTGTTCTTGCAGCGAATACGCCTTGATTTTGTTGATAAGCCCGATGCCTCGTCCCTCTTGGCGCATATACAGCAGAACGCCACTTCCTTGCTGCTCAATCTGTCTTAACGCAGCGTTCAGCTGCGGCCCGCAGTCACAGCGACAGGAGCCAAATACATCGCCAGTCAAACATTCGGAATGCACTCTGACCATTACAGGCTGTGCGGGATCCACTTCACCTTTGACCAGCGCTAAATGCTCTTTGTCATCAACTGAATTTGAATAGACCACCATGGTGAAATCCCCATATTCAGTCGGGAGCATGGCGCTTGCTTGCCTTTGCACAAGTACTTCCTTGTTTTTGCGATAACGAATCAACTCTTCGATGGTGATCATTTTGATCCCATGCAGACTGCAGATGTCCTGCAGATCGGGTACGCGCGCCATAGTGCCATCTGCTTTCAGCACCTCGCAAATAACACCAGCCGGATAGCAGCCGGCAAGCACCGCCAAATCAACTGCTGCTTCGGTGTGACCTGCTCGGCGCAGCACGCCGCCTGGCCTGGCAATGAGCGGAAAGATATGGCCGGGTCGTTTAAAATCCTGAGGTCCGGCAGCAGGGTCTAACAATTTCTTCACCGTCATCGCCCGCTCATAGGCCGAAATCCCGGTGGTTGTGACTTCCTTGGCATCGACAGACACGGTAAAGTTCGTTCCATGCGAGTCTGTGTTCTGGCGCACCATTGGATCCAGTTCCAACTCCTGCGCTCGTTTTTCGGTGATTGGTACACAGACTAGTCCACGTCCGTGAGTAATCATGAAATTGATCGTCTCGGGCGTGGCCAATTCGGCAATTGCGATAAAATCGCCTTCATTTTCACGATTTTCATCATCAACTACGAGAACAACACGTCCTTGTTTCAGATCCTCGAGCGCGTCATCAATTGTATGAAACATTTGAATTCCTCCAATTTTAACCCTGCAACTGACTTTTTCTTAAAGAAAACCGTTCTCTCTTAGCAGATCCATGCTGACTCCCCGCCCGCTGCCAGGCTGCATCAATTTTTCGATGTACTTGGCGAGCAAATCCGTTTCCAGATTCACCGCAGCGCCGATTTGCTTCCGGCCCAGCAGGGTTCTATCTGCGGAGTGCGGAATCAAGGAAACTCGAAATCCGGTATCTGACACATCCATCACAGTTAATGAAACCCCGTCAACTGTGATCGATCCTTTTTCCACGATATAACGCGTAATGTCGGGATCAGTTTGAATTGTGATCACGCGGGCATTCTCCATCGGCTGAATGCGAACAATATGTCCGACGTCGTCCACATGGCCGGCAACGAGATGTCCACCTATGCGATCCCCCAGCCGCAGGGCCCGTTCCAAATTCACTGGATCGCCAGCCCTTAGCTCAGCAAGGTTCGTTCTTCTGACCGTTTCCGGCACCGCATCTGCCGTAAAAAGATCGGACTGAATGTGTACAGCTGTCAAACAAGCTCCATTAACAGACACAGAATCGCCCAGTTTCAAATCCTCGCATATGATCCTCGAGCGGATCGTGAGCTGAATCGTTCGACCGCTGCGGCTTATGTCCTGCACATGGCCAACATCCTCTACTAATCCTGTGAACATGCGGGCTCCTCCTGTGCAGGCAAATCGCCCATAATTACGATGTCCCCGCCAGACATGCGCACTTCAACCTGTTCCAGCCGCAGTGCATCCTTCATAACCGCAGCCTCCCAACCTTGAATTAATGTCAAACCCGACCCCCCGACCAATTTCGGGTTGATAAAAGTCATCCACCTGTCGATCAACTTGTGCCGAAGCAGCGAGCCAATTAGTGTGCTGCCGCCTTCCACAAGACAAGTTGCGATCCCTCGCCTCGCTAACTCGTGCCACAATTCCCCCAGCGGAACCTGCTGATGTTCATCCTCCGGCAGCACCAGCACGTCTACGCCGAGTTTCATCAGCTGCTCACGCCGCTCCTCTGGCGCAGCTTCCGTACAAGCCACCCAGGTCGGAGCTTCTGCTGTAGAAAACACTTTAGCTGACAAAGGAAGCTGCAGACTGCTGTCGATCACGACGCGCACCGGATTGCGGCCGCCTGCAGGCAGCCGGCAGGTCAGCAGTGGATCATCTGCCGAAACTGTACCGCGGCCAACGACAATACACTGATACTCCGAACGCAATTCGTGCACCCATCGCCGCGATTGTTCGGTCGAGATCCAGCGGCTGTCCCCAGTGGAGGTGGCCATTCTTCCATCCAGCGTCATTGCTGTTTTTACCAGGGTGAACGGCCGCTTCTTTGTGATAAAAGTCACATACTCTTCTGCTAATCTCCTTGCTTCCTGCTCCAGGACGCCCACCGACACTTCTATGCCAGCCTCCTGCAGCCTGCGAATGCCTCTTCCTGCCACGAGTGGATTCGGATCGGGCATCGCGATGACCACGCGAGACACCCCGCTTTGAATTAACAGATCCGCACAGGGCGGCGTTCGTCCATAATGACTGCAGGGCTCCAGTGTGACATAAACTGTGCTGCCTTTCGCCTGGGGTCCTGCCATCTCAATGGCGTGGACCTCCGCGTGCGCGGTGCCCGCCTTCAGATGCGCGCCCATTCCGACGATCGCGCCATCCTTTATTACCAAGGCGCCCACCATCGGATTCGGCCAAGTCTGCCCGCGTGCCGATTCGGCCAACTCCAGCGCCAGTTTCATGCGGGAAAATTCGCCTGACAAAGGTGCGTTTGTGATCACTGCTGCCTCCTCCAGAAAAGAAGTTTACACGTTGTTTTAAATCAACAAAAAGCCTCCAGGACCATGGAGATCAGGGTCTGAAGGCTTTAATCTGACAACTCAAAATAAACGGCCAATCTGCGATTGTTCCGCCGTGTCGTCTCCTTCTTCTATCCGGACTGTACCGTCGGTACTGGAATCTCACCAGTTCCTGCTGTGAAGTTAGGGCTGACCCAAACTTCGTGGCTCGTGGACTTGTCTCAAATTGAGCACCACCACCGGTCGGGAATTAGCTGACGCTTCACCCTGCCCTGAAGGGGATATGAAGTTAACCAATAGTATAGTGATATCCCTAACAGATGTAAAGTAATACCACTTACAAAAATCCTATTTGTGCATTGCCCCTACATGAGTCAGCGTTTACAATTAACATAACAAGAATGCATTAGCAGTATGGATAAAGGAAGTGCGTGCTCGAGTGAAATGGATCCAAAAAATTGGATTGCTGTTTACAGTTGGTTTACTTGTTTCCCTTAGCATTTACAGAGAAGCGCCAGCTGCAATTGCTGCTGATCAATCAGTTGATCCAGCTCCCACAAGCGAGTCTGGCGTTCTAGTTGATCTTCAAACAGGCCAGCTGTTATGGTCAAAAAACCCCCATCTGCATGAATATCCTGCTTCCATTACGAAAATCATCACCGCGGAGCTCGCACTGGAACACTCGGCGCTCACCGATCAAGTCATCACACCGAAACAGGCGACTGAAGTAGAAGGCAATCGAGTGTATTTGCTGTCAGGCGAATCGGTGACGATGAAACAAATGCTCTACGGCCTCTTGATTGACTCCGGCAATGATGCGGCCGTGGCGATTGCCGATCATATTTCCGGCACTGTCAGCAGCTTTGCCGACTTAATGAACGAAAAAGCTAAATCGCTCGGGGCCACCGATACTCATTTTGTTACCCCAAATGGACTTCACGACCCAAACCATTACAGTTCTGCCTATGACATGGCCCTAATTGCACGTGATGCAATGAAGAATGCAGAGTTTCGCACGATAGTGAGTACAAAAACTTACAGCTGGCACAGCCAAGGTTGGGATGCTGAATTAGACAACCTGAACCAGATGTTGTGGACCTACGACGGGGCCACAGGAATTAAAACAGGCTTTACCGATCAAGCCGAGCAAACGATAGTTGTGTCAGCAACGCGTAACGGCCGCCAGTTGTTAGCAGTGCTAATGCATTCCAGTACGCAAAATTTGATTCACCAGGATGCAGCACGCGTTTTGGACTACGGCTTTAATCAATTTAAAACTGTTACAGTCAACCAATCCGGCGACGTCATCATTGAACAAGGGCGGCCAGTAACGATTTCGACGACGCTTGCCTATGATGTCCCGCTTTCCGATACGGATGCGATGCGAACCACGATCAATTACACCCCGCCAACACCGCCGTATGGAAAAGGTTCACGAGTAGGTACGATCACACTTTGGCACCATCAAACGGCGGTCATACAGTCTGACCTCTTGGCGGCAGATGACGTTAAACGGGTAGAGAACACTGCCACCGCCGCTGCCACTGCCTCACCTTACTTTTGGTTAAAAAATGCCCTCACTCTGATCTTCACTGTGGCAGTGTTGCTGTTGATTTTGCGGATTACCCGCGTAAAACGTACTGCTTCCTATGAAAAAAGACAGGGTGGATTTTAATCCACACCTGTCTCTAAATCTCTTCTTTATCGCGCCGCAATCGGCATACGGCTGCCAAAACGCAGAAACCACTTCGCCAAATTCGGGAACATAGGTTGTACTACCCCGACAAATCCGCGCAGCATGCCAAACCAACGAAAAACGGCTGGTAGAAACGTCAATATCCCTGCCATCACAAAGTCCCCTCCTATCATTCCTGCCAGTTTATGCAGGGTATGATCAAAGGGGACTAGGGTTAGTGCCTACTATTGCATTATTTTTGCAAAGAAGGTGTTTGCATACGAGCCGGAATTCTGTCCAACCTCACCAAATCATCAAGCGATTCACGACGCACTACTTCTTCTGCTTCTCCGCCGCTCACAAAAACCACTGCCGGACGGCCAATGCGATTGTAGTTGCTGGCCATCGAATAGTTATAAGCGCCGGTGCAAGAAACTGCCAGAATGTCGCCCGCTTCGGCATGAGGGATGGCCACATCCCAAATCAACATGTCGCCGGATTCACAGCATTTGCCGGCGATCGAAACCGTCTCGACTGGCTCTTCCAACATACGACTGGCAACAGCTGCCTCATACTTGGCTTGGTACAGCGCAGGGCGAGGATTGTCGGTCATGCCGCCATCCACCGCAAGATACGTGCGTACACCTGGAATCACTTTTTTCGATCCGATTGTATACAACGTGGTTCCTGCAGCGCCAACGATGGAGCGTCCTGGTTCAATCACTACTTTGGGCAATGGCAAGCCATGCTGGTCAAATGAATGTTTCACCGCAGAGGCAATGGCCTCAATATACTGTTCCGGTGCTAACGGGGTATCACCTTCTTGATAGCGAATGCCAAATCCACCGCCGACATTTAAGACGGATAAGTTTGCACCCGCACTGTTGACCGCCCATTCATATAACCGGGATACCCGCTCAATGGCCAAGGCAAACCCTTCTGTGATAAAGATGCTTGAACCAATATGCGAATGCAATCCGATTAACTGAATACCTTCGGTTTGCAGCGCTTGTTCAATTGCGCGATGCGCCGTTTCGTTGGAAACGTCAAAGCCAAATTTCGAATCCTGCTGACCCGTGGAAATGTAATCATGCGTATGGGCGTCAACCCCTGGTGTTACGCGCAGCAGCACTTTCGCGAAGATGCCCCGCTGCCTGCATAATGCGCCAAGCAGCTGCATTTCATGGAAATTATCTATTACAAATGCGCCAATGCCTGCATCCAGCGCATACTCCAGCTCTTCAGGCGTCTTGTTGTTGCCATGAAAATGGATGCGCTCTGCCGGGAATGACGCGCTGAGCGCGGTATAAAGTTCACCCATGGACACAACATCAAGGGATCCTCCTTCTTCCTCCACCAAGCGGCAAATCGCTTGTGTGCAAAACGCTTTGGAAGCATAAGCAACTTCATATTGCAATCCGCTGTTATCAAAACCGTTCCTGTAGGAGCGAATGATTTGGCGTATATACGTTTCATCATAAACGAACAAAGGAGAGCCATATTGGCTAACCAGTTCGGTAGTATCGCAGCCCCCGATTTCTAAATGACCCAAATCGTTAATTCGACTTGTCCCGTGTAAATAGAACATTCACTTACCCCTCTCCCATAGAAAACAAAAAGCACCCGCACAGTGGTGCTCATTTGGTATTAATTTTACCATGAGAGTGAAGGGTGTGACAATGAATTAGTTATTCTTGCCGAGTATCGCGCGAATCGCTGCAGTAGTTATTGGCGCACCTAACTCCAGACTATCCTTTCCTTTCATTTTGCCGGGATCCCCAATTCCTACCACCAATGGGCACTGAATGTCTTTTAGCACATCCACTGTATCCCCTTTGAGAAATAAGGTTCTCTTAGCAAGAGGTTCCCCGTTTTTATCGACTGCGTGTTCCAGCACGCGCCCATTGCAATCAATCGAGAAATCCACCCGTGCGCCTTTCACATACGGAGTATGAGAGGCAACAGCAAGCACGCCGATAATTTCAATCGACGGGTGCTCGGCAACCGTCTGCAGCGCCTCTTCGCCCAGACCATAATGCCCGTCTCCATTATCATCAAACATGACGAGCACCGGATCATGCTCAGCCTGAAAAATCAAGAACAGAAGTTCTTCACCCGATAAAGGAGTAGGATTGCCCGCAGAGCGCGAAATCACACGAGCGCCAACTTGTGCTCCTGCCAGTTCCACTGCACGTTTTGCTACCTGATCTCCATCTGTAATCAAAATTACTTGACGCATGACTGCCGAGGATTGGGCCCCAGCTTCAGAATTCATCGCCATTCATCCTCTCTGATCATGATGTTCATGAACAAAGACAGTATCTGCTCAAGATAATTCAAGCAGCTAGCGTTAGAGTTCCTGCGCATCTGACAGCTGACGATAGTTGTGCATATTGACAACGCGATAATAAACAAACCCGGAGGCGCAGATAATCAGGATGAAAAACATCATCATCCAGCGAAATTTACGCATCCGGGCCACCTGCCTTTTTCAAATCTGCTTATCACATAGCATGGACAGATTTTGCAAAGGTTAATCTGGATTTCCCAACTGTTCTCTAATTTCACTCAAAATTTTCTTCTCGAGCCTGGATACCTGCACTTGTGAAATTCCCAATACTTCTGCCACTTCCGACTGTGTTTTGTCCTGGAAAAACCGCAGGAAAACAATGAGCCGTTCCCGTTCCGGGAGTCTCGACAGTGCATCGTGCAGCGACAGTCGATCAAACCACTTTTCCTGATTTTCATCGGCGATCTGATCCATCAAATAGATGGGATCCCCGTCATTTTCAAAGACAGTTTCATGAATGGAAGCCGGTTGGCGCAGCGCTTCTTGGGCAAACACCACCTCGGTTGGTTCAATGCCGAGCGCCTGAGCAACTTCATTAATATGCGGCTGTCTGCCCAATTGAGCTGCCAGTTCATCTTTGACTCTACGAATTTGCCTGGCTTGTTCTTTCAGCGAACGAGAGATTTTGACGGTGGAATCATCGCGTAAAAAACGTTGGATTTCACCGATAATCATGGGTACTGCATAAGTAGAAAACTTCACGTCGAACGATAAATCAAACTTATCGATCGCTTTCATCAATCCAATACAGCCGATCTGAAAGAGATCATCCGCGTCATACCCTCTACCCAGGAAACGCTGAACTACCGACCAGACTAATCGTTGATTCGCGATTACAAGCTGCTCGCGCGCCGATGAATCTCCCGATTGAGATTGCGCCAGGAGTTCCCTCACTTGTTGATCCGAAAATTTAAGCTGCGCAGGGGTCTGATTTGGCTTCACCGCAAGTAACCCCCCACTAGTGTGTCTCGAGTTGGCGGCTCTTCAAACGCTTCACCAATCGAACTTGAGTACCGCTTCCAACCTCCGAGGTCACTTCAATATCATCCATAAAACTCTCCATAATGGTAAAGCCCATCCCAGAGCGTTCCAGTTCTGGTTTGGAAGTATATAACGGTTGCCGGGCTTCTTCCAGATCAGAGATTCCCTTGCCTTGGTCAGAGAAGATTAATTCAATCCGATCCTGATCGATCGAACAACTGATCTCCACCTCGCCGATTTTTCCTTCATATCCATGAATAATAGCGTTAGTCACAGCTTCGGATACTACCGTTTTGATTTCAGTTATTTCTTCCATCGTCGGATCCAACTGGGAAACGAATGCAGCAACTGCCACACGAGCAAAAGACTCATTTTCAGACAGGCTCTTAAACACGAGCTTCATTTTATTCGTGCTCACACGGATGCCTCCTTTAGATCCTCAAGTGCCTCAGATTCATCCGGATAAACCGTCATGATTTTCAACAACCCCGACATTTCAAATAAAGTGCGCATGGCAGGTTTGAGTGCACACACTGCAGTACGCCCGCCAGCCTGTGCAACGCGTTTGTACCTGCCTAAAATGACACCCAGACCGGAAGAATCCATAAATTCCAGACTGTCCAAATTAAGCACCAAATGTACGACATCCTTATCATCCAAACCGAGTTCCACCTGTTTGCGCACTTGTTCGGAAGTGTGATGATCCAATTCGCCTATTAAGCGTACAACTAGCACTCTACCTTTTTTTTCGCGCTCTACCTGCAAACTCAAATCTAGTCACCCCTTGTTGTTTCAAAAACTATCCAGAACAGATAATTCTACACGTCAAGCAGTCTTTTCCTGCTTGCCGACAAAACAACCTCTTATTCGACCAAACGTTTTAAATTTCGATTTTATTCGCACTGAAAAACTCTCTTTGAATTTTTCCTTTAATATATTTACTTTTACGAAGTATATCTTTAAAATAGAAGTAGACTATAGTTCAGATAATAACGGAGGGGAAACATGAATTACTCTTCCCTTGGAACAGCAATTAAGGATTTGCGTCTTGAGAAGAAGTTGACTCAAACGGAACTTGGACAAGGCATTGTCAGCGCGAGCATGATCAGCCAGATCGAGTCCGACCATGTGACTCCTTCTCCAACGCTTTTGGCGCGTTTAGCGGACCGTTTACAAGTGGATGTAGAAGATTTGCGTGAAAATCTGCAAGAGAAAATGACCCATTTAGGCTGGTATCGTGATGCCAAGTGCTTATACCAGGCTGGTTCTTATAGTCGTGCGTTAAAACCATACAGCAGATTGGCAGAACAACGTACACAGCACGTTGATTATTTGGAAATCCTGTTGGACTATGCTGAATGCCTGACGAATGTCCACCAGATCGATGACGCCTTGGAGCAATATACGCACGCTTATCACGAGGCAATTGCGGTTTGCAACCTGCAAGCGGCACTGCTTTCGCTAAGTCAATTGGCACGGCTTGAATCGACGCGCGGCAATGAACCGCTGGCCTACCTGCACCTCAGAAATGCTCATCAGATTCTGCTGTCTGACGACTCTATCCCGAATGCGAAACGAATTCCGATCCTTGCCCAATATGCAAAACATTGCTACCGGCTATTTTATCTAACTGAAGCCGAACAACTTTTGGAACAAGCCTATGCCCTCACTTTAGCCGAGCATTTCGAACAAGATAAATTGGTCAATATCTGCAAGGGATTAGGAATCGTTAAAAAACTGTTAAAACGTTATGATCAGGCTGCGCATTACTTTCAAGAGGCAGAGTCGCGACTGCCGCTCTCAAGTTCTGAATCCGAACGGCTGCAGCTCATTTTGCATCAAGCGGGCGTCCTCACCCTGCTCGAACAGTACACGGAAGCTTATCAATTGCTGGATCAATGTTTAACCAGATTTACTATACTGGCTGAATCCCGCAACATTGCCAACTGCTACCACGAGTTATCGATTTGGGCGAACAAACAGGACAAATTGGAACAAGGCGTCGAATATGCGCAGAAGTCCCTCGCCGTGCTCGACGGTGAAAGTTGGGAAGCTGCTTTTGTTTATGAAATACTGTCGAGTCTCTATAAGAAGCTAGGTCAGCATGACCAAGGCTTGAAACAGTTGGAACGGGCCATGCGCATATTTATCTCACAAGGCTACCTGCGCTCTGCTTCGAAGTTGTCGGTGGCGCTGCAGCAGTGGCATCAAGAACTCAACCAGTATGAAGCAGCGATCGCAATTGGAATCGAATTCAGCCAATTAATCGACAATGCTAAGGTTCTGTTTTTAGACTCCTAAACGCGCGTGTCGCATCTAATAACAAACAACAGCTGACCGCATCCATTGTGCAGTCAGCTGTTTTGATGTACCGAAACTTTGAGCTTAATCGTTTCCTGCGCTTCCAAATGTCAGCCAGCGCGTTAGGGTGCGGCGCGTTAGCTGCCACCAAGTTGCTTTATCAATATCTACCCCTGCTGCCAGCGCTATTCTGGAGGTTTCCACTCCGCTGTTTTTAATTAGAACAAAGCCAATGACTTGCCCCTTTTTAATTGGAGCCGAAATCTTGTCCAGAACAATTTCGGACGTGAAATCCTCTCGCTTCTGGCCCTTTCTCATCAAGATCGCCACCGGACCTGCTGCAACCAGCGGCAGTTTGCTGATCCTGCCGTTTGCCACCCGTATGGACTGCACGACCTGGCCGGGCTGATAAAGAAGTTCAGAAGTATAATTGGCAAACGCCCAGTCCATCATTTGGCCGACTTCCGCATTTCGAATCTTAGAAGAAGGCTCGCCCATCACCACCGCAATCACGCGAAAATTGCCGCGTTTTGCACTGGCAGCCAAACAATACCTGGCTTCAGACGTAAAACCTGTTTTTAACCCATCCATGCCAGCATACCATTTGACCATTTTGTTGGTGTTGACCAGCCAAAACGGCTTCGTGCTGTCTTTGCGCAAATAGTCATCATATTTTCCCGTATATTTAAAAATCACTTGATGTTTTACCAATTCGCGTGATATTAACGCGAGGTCATAAGCAGAAGTATAATGCTCTTTGACAGGCAAACCATTGGTGTTCACAAAATGAGTATCCTTGCATCCAAGAGCTGCTGCGCGTTCATTCATTTGGCGCACAAACTCTTCCTCTGAACCGCACAACGATTCAGCCACTGCGACAGCTGCATCATTGGCGGATGCCAATGCGATGCTTTTTAGCATGTCATCCAGTGTCATTTCTTCGCCAGGCTCAAGATAGACCTGCGACCCGCCCATACTTGCCGCATGTTCAGTGGTCCTAACTTTGTCCGTGATCTTAATCCTGCCCGCATCAATCGCTTCCATAATCAATAGCAAGGTCATTACTTTGGTCACACTTGCCGGGGGTAATTTTTGATGGGGATTTTTTTCAAAGATCACTTGTCCGGATGCTGCATCCATTAAAACTGCAGAGATGGCAGTTTTGCCTATTTCAGCAGGCTGAGAAGCCATTTTTTTGGCTGGTGTTGCGGCCGCTGCCGCATGTATGGGAGACACATTATAAAAACTACACGCTACTGTTAGTGACGTAATAGCTGCAACCATGCAGTTGATCCACTTTTGTCGAAGCATAAAAATTCCCTCCTTAAATGTCAGACCTAGTTTGTCTCATGAGGAGGGAATGTATCACAGTTTTTTTGTAAAAACACCAAATCGTTTTTAACGTCTATGCACGAGGATGGGTCTTGCTGTAGACCTCTTTCAATCGTGTTTTGGTCACATGTGTATAGATTTGCGTAGTGGATATATCGGAGTGCCCCAACATTTCCTGCACAGAACGCAGATCTGCGCCATTTTCGAGCAGATGAGTAGCGAACGAATGACGCACCGTATGGGGCGTAATGTCGCTTGTGATCCGAGCCAACGAAGCGTATTTCTTAATGATCTTCCAGAAACCCTGTCGTGACAGGCATGCGCCGTGATGATTTAGGAACAGGGCGGACTCCGATGGATTCTTGATCATTTTCGGACGCGATAGTATAAGATAGTCACCGACCTGTTTCAAGGCGACAGATCCAATCGGAATAATGCGTTCCTTCGAGCCTTTGCCTAAGCATTTTAAATAACCCATATTCAAATTCACATCCACCACTTTTAACGAAACCAACTCGGATACCCGGATGCCTGATGCATACAAAAGTTCAAGCATCGCCTTATCCCTTAATCCTGGTGCTGTCGTGATATCAGGACGATTTAACAAAGATTCCATTTCGTCGATGCTCAAAACACGCGGAAGCTTCTTATCCAGTTTCGGGGATTCCAAATTCACGGTCGGATCTGTATCGATTAAGCCGTCTCGCATTAAAAAACTATAAAAAGCACGCATACTGGCCAAGTTGCGTGACAAAGTGGAAGCGCTGCGCCCTTTTTTCTGCAAAGTGGACAGGTAGCCGATAATATGGGTTCGGCGAGTTTGGTTCAGGTCTTCATTTCCACCCGTTTTCAAAAAAGAAATATACCCTACCAAATCCCTCTGGTAAGACTCCAGCGTGTTGGCTGCCAACCCCTTTTCAACAGCAAGAAAATGAATAAACCGGTCAATCAAAGTATCCATTTATTGAAGCTCCTTCAACACCACATAACACCTTTCCTTGGAATTTTCGACAAACATCTCTTTTTTCCTGCTTTTGCCTCAGGTGAAGTGGTTATTCGCCGGACAGAAAAAACAATTTCAGACGGCTTGCCATTTCTTTTGCAGTGTTGTCGATGAACTGAGTGAATTGTTGAGAAGATGAAAGGTGCTCTGAGGACGCTTTGACAGATAGTGCATCACCAGCCGGTATTCGGTACGGATCCGCAGGCAAAAGCAGCGGCGCTGTCCACTGCAGCACTTTACAGGTCACGATCGCAACCACAACAATCAGGACCAGGGAACGAATCCATCTAGAGAGCGTAGGCAAGTGAATAATCATTACGGATTCCTCCTCTCCAGTACAGGTTATGATTGATGCAAAAGGGCTAGTACTAGTTATCGATTTCTGTTAACGGGGTGTAGGGCAGACCTAGTGAACCTGCCACCGCTTGATTGGTCACTTGTCCTGCGATTACGTTTACACCCATTGCTAATGAGGGGTTGTGGGAGGTGGCCTGTCGAACCCCTTTGTCAGCTAACTGCAGCACATAATCCAACGTGACATTCGTCAAGGCGAGTGTCGAAGTTCTAGGTACAGCGCCCGGCATATTTGCCACTGAGTAATGTACCACCCCATATTTTTCGAACGTGGGGTCGGAATGCGTGGTGACCCTGTCAATCGTTTCGATCGAGCCCCCTTGATCAATGGCCACATCGACAATGACTGAGCCGGGACGCATTTGTCGTACCATCGGTTCCTTGACCAGTTTTGGCGCGCGCGCTCCTGGAATGAGGACCGCCCCGATCAATAAATCTGCCTGCTTTACGCACTGTTCAATGTTGTACGAATTCGACATAACATTTTCCACTTGTCCGCGGAAAATGTCATCTAAATAGCGC
>JAQBPP010000120.1 GCA_028287455.1 Bacilli bacterium
ACGGGACTGCGGGTACCGGCGGAATTCAGGGGTGACGTGATTTTGCTGGACGGGGAGTATGCCAGTTCGCAAAGCGATCCAAACACAACGGTTGGACCACACGATTTGGCATACATGATCTACACGTCTGGAACGACTGGACAACCTAAAGGAGTCATGATTGAACACCACTCCTTGGTCAACTTATGCTTTTGGCATAACGCACAGTTTGCTGTGTGTGAGCGGGATCGCAGCGCTAAATACGCAGGATTCGGATTTGACGCTTCTGTGTGGGAAATATTCCCCTATTTGATCGTCGGAGCGGAAATCCACATTATTGACGAATCGATTCGCCTGGACGTTGACCGGCTGAATGACTACTTTGAGCAGCATGGCATTACGATCACTTTCCTGCCAACTCAACTTTGCGAGCAGTTTATGGAACTGGACAACCGCTCGCTTCGCATTCTGCTGACCGGTGGCGACAAGCTCAAGCTTGCGGCGAAACGCAGGTATACCCTGGTGAACAACTACGGGCCGACCGAAAGCACCGTGGTGGCGACGAGTACTGTAATCGAGCCTTCTGCGGGAACACTCTCGATTGGCAGGCCAATCGCAAATACGCGCGTCTATATTCTCGGCGCGGGAAATCTGCTGCAGCCTGTGGGAGTGGCCGGGGAGCTGTGCATTGCCGGACGGGGCCTGGCGCGCGGTTATATGAACAGACCGGTAGAGACAGCGGAGAAGTTCATCGCCGATCCATTCGTGCCTGGTGAGAGGATGTACCGGACAGGGGATTTAGCAAGGTGGCTTGCAGACAGCAGCATCGAATACCTCGGTCGAATCGATCAGCAGGTGAAGGTGCGGGGCTACCGCATCGAGCTGTCAGAGATTGAGGCACAACTGACACGACTTCCGTCTGTTAAAGCGGCGACGGTTGCAGATGTCCAGGACGCACATGGAAACACTTTGCTTTGCGCATATGTGGTTTCAGCGGACAAGCTGCGGGTCGAATCATTGCAATCCGATTTGGCGCGCATGCTGCCGGAGTATATGGTGCCGCAGTACTGGGTCAAAGTTGACGCGTTGCCGCTGACGCCCAACGGCAAGGTGGATCGCAGGGCGCTGCCAAAGCCAGATACCACTGCGGGTATGGCTGACTTCAAGGAGCCAAGCAACGAGACGGAAGCTATGCTTGCCGGTATCTGGCAAGATGTGCTGGGCGCCCAGCGGATCGGCATCAGCGACAATTTCTTCTCGCTCGGCGGGGATTCGATTAAGGCAATTCAAATGGCCAGCCGCTTACTCAAACTTGGATGGAAGTTAGAAATGAAAGATTTATTTCAGCATCCGACGATCGCGCAGGTCAGTCCCTATGTGCAACGGATAGAAGGCAAAACGGCTGATCAGAGCGTCGTTGAAGGGGAAGTGATGCTGACTCCGATTCAACGCTGGTTTTTCGAGCGGCGCTTTGCGAATATGCATCATTGGAACCAATCGATCATGCTGCATGCCCCTGCTGGATTTGATCCACAGTTGGTCGAACAAACGCTAAGCAAATTGGTGGAACATCACGATGCGCTGCGGATGGTATACACAATCGAAGAAGACAGCATCGTCCAGTACAATCGGGGTCTGCAGCACGGTGCGTTTAGCTTGCAGGTCGTCGATCTGCGCGACGTATCTGATATCGCGAGTTCACTAACTGCCCATGCCAATCAAGTGCAGAGCAGCATCGATCTAAGTCGGGGACCGCTAGTGAAGCTGGCGCAGTATCAGACCTCAGGTGGCGACCATTTGCTGATTGTGATCCACCATTTGGTGGTCGACGGCGTGTCGTGGAGGATTTTGCTGGAGGATTTTGCGTCAGGGTATGTACAAGCCGCCAAGGGACAGCCGATTATCTTCCAGGAAAAAACGAATTCCTTTCAAGACTGGGCGGCGGAATTAACAGCCTATGCAGACTCGGAAGAAGCTCTCTTGCAGCAGGTGGACATTTGGCGTGCGATCGAAGCAGAGCGAATTGCTGAGCTTCCTAAAGATAACCTCTTTAGCGAAAAGAAGGTAAAAGATACTGCTGCTTTATCGGTCGAATTGTCGGAAGAACAGACGCATTTACTGCTTACGCAGGTTCATCTGCCTTACGGTACAGAGATCAACGACATTTTGCTGAGCGCTCTGGCTCTTACCGTTCAAGAGTGGACGAACGAACCGAAAGTAGTAATCAACATGGAAGGTCACGGCCGGGAAGAAATCACTGCAGGACTGAACGTATCGCGGACAGTCGGATGGTTTACCGCACAGTACCCGGTTTTATTGGAAATAGACCGGACAGACGATTTGCCGGCGATCATCAAAACTGTCAAAGAACGGTTGCGCGCCATCCCGAATAAAGGGATCGGTTATGGTATTCTCCGTTACTTAACTGCTGATCGGCACAAACCCGGTCATTCTTACTCTCAGGAACCGGAAATCAGCTTCAATTACTTGGGGCAATTCGCAGGTGAGGTGCAAACGGAGTTTTTTGGGCCTTCCCCATACGATATGGGAGTTCAGACGAGCCCGGAATCAGAATCATTATATGCGGTTAACTTCAGCGGCATCGTGCGCAGCGGCCGACTGACTCTCTCGTGTTCCTTTAACAAACAACAATATTTGCGTCATACGATTACCAATCTGATGAACCGGTTTGAACACCATTTACAGACACTCATCCATCATTGCGCTGCTAAAGAAGGCCGCGATTTTACGCCAAGCGATTTCAGCGCCAATGATCTGCAGATGGATGAAATGGGAGAAATATTTGATTTGCTTGAGGAAAAGTTAGGCTAATCGAGGCGGGTGTCCACATGAAGCAGTTTGCAAAAGATCAGGTGCAGGATATTTACTATTTGTCTCCAATGCAAGAAGGAATGCTGTTTCATACGTTGCTGCATCCGGGACAAAGCTTCTATATTGAGCAGATCAGCATGCAGTTGAAAGGTTTCTTTCGATCCGATTGGTTGGAACAAAGCTTGAATGTCCTAGTGGACCGATACGATATTTTTCGTACCGTGGTCCTGCATGAAAAAATGAAACGTCCTGTGCAGGTTGTGCTTAAGCAGCGGAATTTGCAAATACGGGAAATCGATCTGTCCGGACTGCCTGCTCAGCAACAGGAGGAGCAGATCAGGAAATATAAGCAGCAGGACAAAGAGCAAGGATTCGATCTGTCCAAAGATATTCCGATGCGGACCACCGTCTTCAAAATAGGGGAAGGCATTTACGAATGGATCTGGAGTTACCATCATATTGTACTTGACGGCTGGTGCTTCGGAATCGTAATTGAAGAGCTTTTTCAAGTATATGACGCTTTTCAGCAAAACAAGTCTTACAGCCTGCAGCCCGTTAAGCCATATAAAGAATACATCAAGTGGCTGGAAAATCAGGATAAAGAAAAATCATTCAACTATTGGCGCCACTATTTATCAGGATTTGCAGGACAACCCACGTTTGCCGAACAGCGTAAAAAGCGCCGCCAGGAAGGGTATGATCCGGAAGAAGTACTCTTTAAGTTGACGCAGGAACAGACCCGGACATTTTCCAAACTGGCAGGCGCGCACGGTGTGACGCTTAGCACCGCGCTTCAGGCGGTTTGGGCCGTTCTGCTCAGCCGTTATCAGCGAGTGAACGATTTGATATTCGGCACAGTTGTATCCGGGCGACCTGCAGAAATAAGCGGAGTCGAGCATATGGTCGGTTTATTTATCAATGTCGTTCCGAAACGTGTACAGTTAAACCAAGACTATTCCTTTACCCAATTTATGATCGACGTACAACGACAATCGCTGCTGTCGGAAGATCACCAATACTTGCCAATTTATGACATACAGAGCCAAGCGAAAATACCGGATATGATCGATCATATCATCGTCTTTGAGAATTATCCGCTGCAAAAAGCAAACGATCAGCAAAACGAGCATAGCTTGGGATTTACGATCGAAAATACCGACGTCTTTGAAAAATCCAATTTCGATTTGAATCTGATTGCCTCTCCCGGCAGCGAACTTCTAGTAAAAATAG
>JAQBPP010000069.1 GCA_028287455.1 Bacilli bacterium
ATCAATTTGATCGGTGGGTACGTATAGACTATCTCCATTTGCATATTCCAACTGCAAATAATCCCGATGGGTATTTTCCACAACGAGCGTAGTAATCCCGATATACTTGCCAATTCCATGATTGAGATGAACCACGTAATCGCCTATTTTAAGCTCTTGGTAACTCTTAATTCGTTCCGCATCCGAAATGGAACGATTCGGCCGAATTTTCCGTTGTTTGGTAGTAAACACTTCTGTCTCTGTAATCACTGCCAATCTCAGCAGTGACAATTCAAAGCCGTTATGCAAATTGCCTTGCAAAATGGCTGGACGGTTAGACACAGCGCTTGGGTCCCGAGCGAATTCGGCTTCCATTCCGAAGTCTTCCAGGATACGCTTTAACCGCTCTGCCCGCTGCCCGTCAGCAGCCAGAAACACGATGCGGTATCCGGTTCGCCGATACCGATCCAACTCACTTTTAAGGAGCGGCATTTGACCATGAAAGCTTTGCATTTGACGCGCCTGGATGTTGATTATTCGTTGAGGCGTCGTGCCCGGAACCTGCCGTGCAAACAATGACCACATAAGCCGGACATACTGGCGATCGTTCATAAAAGCCAGCCGGTCAAACCGAGGCAGCATTCCAGCTACTGCTTCTCCTCGTTCCAGCGCCTGTGCTTCCCCTTCGAGTGCTTCCCGCTCCAGTACGCGCGCCACTTCACGCAGACGCGTCGGCTCATCAATAAATAAAACTGTGTCCTCACAGTAGGACAGCAGCGTGGCTGTTTCTTCATAGAGCCACTTTCCATATCGCAGCAAACCCGGGAAAAAAATGCCCTGCTGCAATTTTTCCAAGTCCATGCCAATATGCTGCTCCAGTTTTGTCTTATACTCCTGATCGTGTTTACGATTCAGTTGCGCCTTAAGTGCGGCTTCTACCTTGACGCTAGCGGCATGAAATTGGCTGGAATTCGCGATCATTTCACGGATTGGCCACAGCGTGAAGTGAGTCAATTTCTCCAAAGAACGCTGGGTTTGTACATCAAATAAGCGGATTGAATCCACTTCGTCATCAAAGAATTCAATCCGGACAGCTTCACTTGAGGTCAGCGGGTAAACATCGATAATTCCGCCGCGAACCGTAAACTCCCCTTTGGTCTCAACTAACTCCACCCGTTCATATCCAAGGTAGACAAGGTGTTCGATCAACTTGGACATCTCCACCAGTTGTCCCACTTTTAGCGAGTATGCAGCATCTCGAAACTGGTCTAGCGGAGTAATCGGCTGATATACGCTGCCAATGGGAGTCACCACAATAGTGGGTTCACCTGCTGCAAGTCGTTCCAGCACCTTGAGCCTGCTGGCTGCTTGCTCCGGCGAGTAGGCTAAGATATCGAGGAATGACATTTCCCGCTCAGGAAAAAGGAGCACCGTGCGATCCGGCAGCAATTCTGTTAAATCATCCACCGCTTGCTGCGCGGTCGACACGGAAGCCGTGATTAAGACCACCGTGTTCTTCCTGGCGGAAATAAGTCCTCCCATATATAAATGACGTGCGGAACCGCTGATCCCAGTGACCATCATTTCCTTGAACCCCATCGCAATACCCGCCTCAAGCGACTGGAATTCACTATCCTGCTTCAACGAATCTTTCCAGAACTCCAAAATATAACCTCCCGGCAACTAACAAAAAACCTTAGCCGAATCGACCAAGGCTGTCACGTCTATAACATCTATTGCAAAGGACTCTTTTCTAATCCTAATTCCGGATGTTGTTCCAGAGCAAGCTGGCAATAATCACAGATCGTGTTCACCTGTGCGCAATTGTTGATTGAATCAAAACTTATTATATCGGCACGCTCCTGATGGGTCAAGGAAGTCAGCCCCAACCTACTGTCATTGATCCAGGTCGTATCTACCTCACCCATGTGGGTGCTGCAATAGCGACAGATATAGATATAGTGCACGAAGAATCCCTCCTACTCTAAAAGCTAGTATGAACTCTACCGTGCTTCTGTATACTCAGTCATTAACCTATGCGTGCTGCTCAATCGTAGTGTTCTGTTTGTGCTCCCCAATTAAATATACCGCGATTTCATTGGCCGCTTGCCCTTTTCCTGATTTGAGCGCCTGCATGCGCATTGACTCGAGCAGGTCAGGCTCTTGCTCCAGCCGCTTTAGATGGGTGGCGAGTTCATTCTGATTCATGGCCAAGAGGGCCGCCCCGCTGCGCACCAAATGCTTCGCGTTATACGTTTCTTGGCCTGGCAGCGGACGATAAATCATCATCGGTGTGCCCATAGCAAGCGATTCAGAAGTGGTAAGTCCTCCTGACTTGCCGATCACAAGATCCGCCGCGGCTATGTATTCATGGATATTCTGCACAAACCCTTTCACCTGAACATTGCGCCAGTCTGCAGCCCAAACCAGCACATCCAACTCATCCTGCAAGGTTTTGTTTCGTCCACAGATCACCACAATTTGAAGTAGGGGAAACTCACGATTCAGCATTTCAAGACAATATTCCAGATCGGGAAAGATACCCGCTCCTCCGCCGGTTACCAAAATCACCTGGCGCGTCGGATCGAGGCCGATCGCCGCTTTAAGCGTGCTTCGCTGGGCTGTGACCGGATTGGCAAAATTCTGCCGTACGGGGATTCCTGTCACGTGGATGCGTCCCCGCGGCACACCTCTGCGCCTTAAGATATAGCGCACTTGCTCCGATGCTACGAAGTAATGATCCGTATTGGCGTGTATCCACTGGCTGTGCGGATGCAAATCAGTAATCACAGTAGCTGTGCGAAAAGAGACTTCTCCGGCTTCGCGCATACTGGAAACTACGTTCGCTGGAATCGGAAAAGTAGAAATTACCCAGCTCGGATCGAACTGGTTTAAATAGGTTAGCAAACGGCTGCGTCCCATGCGGCCCAGCCGCCGATTCATTGGGTTGGATGCAGAGACCCGATCTGTTGCCTTGTAAAGATAGCCATACAGCGAAGGGGCTTTGCGGCAGCTCTGGTATAAACAGTATTGCGCGAAGCTGTCCAGCTTGGGATGGACCCACTGCATGAAGTCTAGGATACGGGCTTCAACGGATGGGTTTAAATGCTCCAAGGCTTGCTGAATCGCGGTTGCCGCTTGATTGTGTCCTTCGCCAAAGGAAGCAGTTAATATTAAAATCCGATCGTTTTCACCATCCAACTTATGTTCACCTCGTACTAAGGCATCCCCAGCCAATTAGGAATTGTATTGATTCATCGCTCGCAAAAAACTGTACTCCAGTATATATGCTGCTGCGTCAGAAACTTTGTCTACAACCTGTTGTACCGTGGATTGCTCTTCCTTGGTAAAAGTGGAAAGTACATGACCGATTACCCCTTGTCCACGTTCTTGATCAGGTCTTCCAACGCCCAGTTTGATTCGCTGAAAATCCTCTGAATTTAAATGTTGGATAATGGATTTAATGCCGTTATGTCCACCAGATGAACCTTTGACTCGTAAGCGAAGTTTACCTAAAGGAAGATCCATATCATCAAAGATTATAACTAAGTCTTCGTTACTAGGCTTATACCAATCCACCAGCTGACGAACCGATTGTCCGCTTAAATTCATGAAGGTCATCGGTTTTGCCAAAACGACCTTCTCCCCATTCACGACCTGTTCACCGTATAAAGCCTGGAATTTCGATTTCCTCACATCTACATCCCAGCGTGCGGCGATTTCATCGATGGCCATAAAACCGATATTGTGACGGGTGCCTGCGTATTGCGTGCCCGGATTTCCCAGACCTATAAATAGTTTCACTTCACCTTTTTCCTTTCCAGAAAAAGTTGATTGCTAGAGGAGAAATACTGTATTTATTTATTGATTGATTGATTGTAGATAAAAAATCAGACCTGCTAGGCGTCCTACAAGTCTGATTATTCTTGAATACTGTCAGTTTATGCCATTCTCTATCATAAGGTCAAGTACGTCCGACCACGGCCACTATCACCATATCAGCTGCTTCCCTCAAGTTGCATCCTGGCGGCAAAGCCAAATCTTGCCCATACAGCTGATCACCGGCCTTCATCTCAGAGATATCCACGAGCAGCAGCTCTGGCATTTGTGCCGGCAATGCCCGAATATTGATTTCGTGCGTACGCTGCAAAAAGATACCGCCAGCTTTTCCCACCTGCTCAAGGCCGTTTAACAGAATGGGCACTTCCGCTTCAATATATTCATCGAGATCTACAGAATGAAAATCAATATGCATGATTCGATTAGGATGCAGGGTATAATGTTCGATCTGTTTCATGATAACCGAGTAAGAACGATCTCCCTCTACTGTTATACGAATCACCCCACGTCCGGTGTTCATGACTGCTTTGACAGCATTTGCGTCCAAAAATAGAGACTGGGGAGCAGTATTCTTGCCATAAAGATTGGCAATCACTCCCCCGGATTCTCGAATTTTATTTCGTGCACTCTTGGTAAAGCTTGTCCTAAGTCTTGCTGTAATGATACTGCTTGACATGCGCGGTTCGCCTCCGATTAAAAATGGACTAGTTACTAGGATGTCCAAATAATGGGCAGGCCAATCCAGGAAGCTGTCAATCAAATAACTTGCTTACAGACTCCTCGTTATGAATCCGGTCAATCGCCTCAGCAATCAGGGACGCCACAGACAACACGGTGATTTTGGAGCATTTTGTATCTGCCGGCAGTGCCAGCGTGTTCGTTACAACTACTTCTTTTAAGACCGATTGCTCGAGCCGACTGATGGCGGGACCGGACAATACAGGATGGGTGCAGCAGGCGTACACTTCTTTGGCGCCGCGATCCATCAGCGCTTGAGCCCCAAGCGTAATGGTGCCAGCTGTGTCGATAATGTCATCCACCATGATCGCTGTTTTCCCTTCAATCGATCCAATGATATTCATGATCTCCGCAACATTGGCATCCGGACGACGTTTATCAATAATCGCAATCGGAGCGCCCAGCCGCTCAGCCATTCCACTTGCACGGGTCACGCCGCCTACATCCGGGGACACTACAACTACATTGGACAGATTTTTTTCTTGGAAATACTTCGTAAGCAGCGGTCCTCCGAACAAATGGTCGACTGGTATATCAAAAAAACCTTGAATCTGACCTGCGTGCAAGTCCATCGTAATCACCCGGTCTGCACCAGATACCTGCAGCAGATTAGCCACCAATTTGGCGGTGATCGGGTCGCGTGGACGAGCTTTACGGTCTTGCCGCGCATAACCATAGTAAGGAATGACCAAATTCACAGAACCAGCAGAAGCCCGTTTCAGTGCGTCGACCATAATGAGCATTTCCATTATATGTTCATTTGCTGGTGCAGACGTAGGCTGCACTACAAACACATCGCAGCCGCGCACGCTTTCGTCCAATTTGATTCTCACTTCGCCATCAGAGAATCTGACAATGCTTGAATTCCCTAGTTTCATGTCCAGATGGTGCGCAATCTCAGCGGCCAATTTAGGGTTTGCATTACAAGTAAAAATTTTCAATTTTCGATCACGATATCCCATTTTGGGTGCTGCCCCTCACTTCTAAGCGTCGCCTTCACGCAAACGCGTCTTTAATTTGTCAACGTAATTCTCTTTGATCGTTTGGCGCTGCCGTGCGATGGCAAACGCGCCATCCGGAATGTCATCTGTGATCGTTGAACCCGTCGCAATATAAACTTCGTTGCCCACTGTGACAGGCGCTATTAAATTAGTGTTGCAGCCGACAAAGCTGCCACTTCCGACTACTGTGCGATGCTTGCGAAAACCATCGTAGTTAGCGGTCACCACCCCACAGCCGATATTGGTATTGCTGCCAACATCCGCATCCCCCAAATAAGCCAAATGAGGAATCTTGGAGCCGTCCCCTACACTTGTATTTTTTAATTCGACAAAATCTCCTACTTTAACTCCACTACTTATTTTACATCCCGGTCTGAGATAAGCAAATGGACCGATTTCGACATCATCGGCTACCGCAGATTCCATTATAATCGATGATTGAATGTGGACCCGATCCCCTACCGTACTGGTATTGATTTGAGTGCCTGACCCGATCCAGCAGCTTTCCCCAATTGCAGTGGCCCCTGAAAGTGTCACTCCTGGAGCAACCACCGTATCTGACCCGATCTGAACATCTACATCAATGTAAGTAGTTTGCGGGTCAATCAAGGTAACACCATTTCGCATATGCCGCTCGTTGATCTGTTTTTGTAAAATAGTCTGCAGACTGGCCAGTTGTACCCGGTCATTAACACCTAAAATTTCATCGGCATTCGAAACGGTCTGGGAGGCAATCTTAAGCCCCTGCCTGCGGATGATCCCAATGATGTCTGTAAGATAATATTCACCCTGTGCATTGTTGTTCGTAAGCTGATCAAGCGCGGAAAACAGGACCGAATTGGTGAAGCAATATAAACCGGGATTGATCTCCTGTATTAGCTTCTGCTCCGGCGTCGCATCCTTTTCTTCCACTATGCTCAAAATCTCGCCCGCATCATTGCGAATAATGCGGCCTAAACCAAACGGCTGCGGCACAAGTGCAGTGAGCATGGTAACGGCCGCGCCGCTTTCTTCGTGTGCCGCCAGCAAGCCGAGATACGTATCGCGGCTGACCAGCGGCGTGTCCCCGTAACAAACCAACGTATATCCTGCTAAACCCGCGAGTACGCTGCGAGCCTGCATCACCGCGTGGCCAGTGCCTAACTGCTGCTCCTGATGAATGAACTCGGCTTCAGCACCTAATTCCTGTTTCACCTGGTCGGCCAATGCCCCCACAACTACAAACAACCGATTTACTCCGGTTTGCTTCAGGGAATCCGTTACATGACGGATCATCGGCTTGCCGCAGAGGGGATGCAGCACCTTATGAGTTTTTGATTTCATTCGTGTGCCTTGCCCCGCAGCAAGTATCACAGCATAACTGTCAGCCAAATGATCTCCCCCTAAAAACCACTTTCTTTAAGCATAACGGATAACTTATTTCACAGCAATTAATTCAATTTCAATTCCGACGTCTCTTGGGAGCCTTGCCACCTGCACCGTGGACCTCGAGGGTCGATGGTCGCCAAAATAGTCTGCATAGATCTCATTTACTTTGGAAAACTCATCCATATTGGTGATAAAAACAGTTGCTTTAACCACATGATGAAAGGTAAAGCCTGCCTCTGCCAAAACTGCCTGCAGATTCCGAAATACTTGATGAGTCTGCTCTTCAATGCTTCCGTCAATCACGTTTCCTTCTGACGAAAGCGGGATTTGCCCTGATGTAAACAGCATATTGCCTGCTTGAACTGCTTGCGAGTAGGGCCCTATAGCGCCAGGCGCCTTGTCAGTAGCGATAAAGCCTATTTCCATGATCGTTTCCCCCTTGTAATGTGTTCAAGCAACTTGTATAAGCAAAGCAGCTTTATGAAAAATGAGCTCCCAGACTCACCTGAACCTGAGAAGTGCCTTGCTGCTCAGTCACATTTAATGTGAGTAATGAAACGTAATCAGAAACCATTTTGATTTCCGGTTCCGTTGTGGACATAAACACGCCGACGCCAACTACAGTGGCGTCAAACTCTTTCATCATGTCGATCATCGCTTTTGCTGTGCCGCCTGCTTTCATAAAATCATCCAGCACAAGCACCCTGGCATGTTCAGGAAGTGACCGTCTGGACAGCGACATCGTCTGGATTCGGCGTGAACCGGAGACGAAATTTATCGACACCGCCGATCCCTCGATCACTTTGTTATCACGCCGAATAACAACGCTTGGCAGGCGCAAATAGCGGGCAGCAGCAATGGCGATCGCAATGCCTTTGGCCTCAACTGTCAGCACATGAGTTGCCCCGCTTTGGTGAAACATATCCGCAAAAATCCTGCCCGTTTTATCGAGGATATCGGGTTCACCGAGCAGATCAGATAAATATAAATAACCGCCTGGAAGCAGTCGATCAGGCGTTTCTAAATTGACACGTAAATTTTCTAACACAGCCCGGGCACGCGCGCTGGAAAACCGGGGGATGTAACGCACCCCGCCCGAAGCGCCCGGTTGCGTTTCCAATGTTCCTAATCCTTCGTCATCCAGCACTTCCCGGATAATCGTCAAGTCTTCTGATAACGAAGATTTAGCAGCATCAAACCGATCGGCCATTGCAGTTAGTGATCGTGTCTCGTAAGGGTTTTGCAAAAATTCTTGCGTTAACCTCACAATCCTTTCGCTTCGGCGCATGGATAATGTCCTCCTACCAAATCACGAACAATTTTCCCTTTACTATAGCATTACTTTCGGATTAATAAAACGTCGAGATATACACTTCTTTAACAAACCCTCGCAAAGCGTTGTAAAGACGAATCGCTTTGGATTCGCGATCAAATAAGGAGAACACAGTTGGACCAGAGCCGGACATTAACGTGTGATCCCCGCCTAATTCAATCATTTTGCGTTTTAAGCGCTCCACTTCCGGGTACATGGCGAATGTCACTTGTTCGAGTACATTGCCAAGCCCTGCCGCAATGCCAACTGTATCGCAGGCGCCAATGGCCTCCAGCATATCTGCTGCATTCGGCCGGCTGCTGATTTCGTTTACTTGCAACCCTCCGTAAATATCGGCAGTGGATACGGCAAAAGCAGGTTTCACTAACACCACCCACATCGGCGGTGCAGGCGTCAACCGCGTCAGGACTTCTCCTCTTCCCCTGGCAAGCACAGTGCCGCCTTCCAGACAAAAAGGGACGTCAGAACCCAACTGCGCTCCAAGTTCCCGCAGCTCTTCCAGTGATAGACCCAGATTCCATAACTGGTTCAGTCCACGCAGTGCTGCCGCCGCATCAGCAGAACCTCCAGCTAATCCAGCGGAGACAGGAATGCGCTTGTCAATATGGATTGAAACGCCATCATCAATGGAAAAATGTTGTTTCAGCAAATTGGCCGCTTTGTAAGCCAGATTTCTCTCATCTGTGGGGATATAAGGGGCAGTACACGAGACGAGAATTGCATTCCCGCTGCTCTCATGAAAAACAAGATGGTCAGACAAATCAATCGTCTGCATGATCATCTCTACCTCATGGTAGCCATCAGGGCGTTTATAAAGCACGTCCAATGTTAGATTAATCTTGGCTTTTGCTCTTTCTGCGAGCACTGCAGCAGCCTCCCCCAGACATACAATGCTTTTATCTTACAGGAATACAAAAACAGACGCTACCCAGGCAAACCGGATAGCGTCTTTTGAAGTTTCCACCCTATACTTTGGCTAAAGAAGGAATACTCTCTCTTGCCTGCAGTACAGGATTTGCTGTGATGGGTACTGCAGACCTTCGGTTAAGCAACTCGATGACAGGCGCCAATTTTTCGTAGAAAACGACTACCACTTCACCTGGCACCATTTGTTCAATCGCTGTTTCAAGCGCCTGTACCTCATTCAAAACTACCTGTACATCATATTCGGGCAGCTGAGTTAAGATCGACTTCAGCATCAGACCTGCAATTTCCCCAGGCTGTCTGCCGCGTAAATCTGCGTCTTCCCGCAGAATGATTCGTTGGAAACCGCTGGCTGCCACCTTAGCGGCAGATTCCACAATGGAGTTGTCCCGGTCTCCAGGCACCCCCACCACCGCGGTCACACGGGTACAAGGCAGATTCATTGCCATTTTGCAGATGGCCTGGAAAGCATCTGGATTGTGCCCATAGTCGACCATTACATGCCCCTGGCCCACTTGAAACAAATTGCACCGGCCCTGATTGTGCTCGCTGCTGCTGAAATCACTTAGAGCTGCTGTGATCTTCTCACGGCTGATTCCATAGGATCTGCAAGCAGCGATCGCAGCGAGGGCATTTGCGACCTGAAACTCCGCTGCTCCGTTAAGAGTGACAGGAATCTCGCAGGCATGAATGACTTTGCGAACCAATTGACCTGCTGCCTCATAAATCACGTTGTCCTTGAGGAAGTAGGCAGTGCCTCCAGCTGCCAGATGCTGCGTGATAATCTGATTTTGTCCATGCAATGAACACAACACGATCTGTTTGCGAGTAGTTTGCATGCGCGGGTGCGCAGCGATCGCTACAATATGCGGACAATCCGCATTTAAGATCACGCTTCCGCCGTCCCGCACTGCTTCGGCGACAAGACTTTTGATATGCACCAAATCTTCCATCTGGACAATGCCATCTTGCCCGATATGATCTGGCTGCACATTTGTAATGACCGCAACATCGGCAAAATCATAGCCCAACCCTGAGCGTACTATGCCTCCGCGAGCAGTTTCCAGCACCGCTATTTCCACCGATGGATCGGATAACACTACGCGTGCGGAGCGAGGTCCCGTCATGTCTCCACTAGCGATGCATTCACCATTGACGTAGATGCCATCTGTGGAAGTCATCCCCACCGTGCGTCCTGTGGTTTGCATGATATGTGCAATCATGCGAGTGGTGGTTGTTTTCCCGTTCGTACCTGTTATTGAGAAGATCGGAATCCGAAACGGCGCGCCTTCCGGGTACAGCATTTGAACAATAGTGTCTCCCACATCCCGGCGCTGTCCGCTGGTTGGAAACTGGTGCATGCGAATGCCAGGCGCCGCATTGATCTCGATGATACTTGTGATGTTATCTACCGGGTTTGAAATATCAGACAACACAATGTCTATACCCGCAACATCCAATCCAATGACTCGCACAGCTCGCTGGCAGAGTGCCGCGATCTCCGGATGAATCAAATCTGTGACATCTTCAGCTGTGCCACCTGTGGACATATTTGGACTGTCCCGCAGCAGCACGATTTCGTTTGATGCTGGCACATCAGACAACTGGCGTCCCCGCCGTGCCAAGTAGGTTAAACATACTGCATCAATTCGAATTTGGGTAAGCGGCTTCTCATGGCCCTCTCCCCGATCAGGATGCAGATTTTCGATGGCGAGCAGCTGTTCAATGGTATGTTCGCCATCACCCACCACGTGAGCTGGTTTACGTTCTGACGCCGCTGCGACGCGGCCGTCCACTACCAGGATCCTGTAGTGCTTGCCATCTACGTACTCCTCCACCATCACATCTTCCCCATAATCGCGTGCAATCTGGTAGGCTCTGCGCACTTCAGCAGGAGTGACAAGGTTTAAAGATACACCTCGCCCGTGATTTCCGTCGACCGGTTTTACAACAACAGGCGGTCTTAACTTATTCAGCCAGTTAACAGCCTCTTGTTCGGATGTTGCAATCCCCCCCCAGGGAACCGGGATTGCCGACTCTGAAAGCAGTTGGTTCGTAAGCTCTTTATTACAAGCAATATCAACGGCAATGGTACCGGTATGATGAGTAATCGTCGACTGGAAACGCTTTAAATTTTTGCCATATCCCAATTGGATCAAACTGCTGTCCTTACTTAATCTTCTCCAGGGAATTCCCCGTCTTTGCGCAGCTTCTACTATACTGCTTGCAGACGGACCCAATTCTGTTTCAGAAATGATTTTTCTTGCTTCTTGAATTTTCACTTCTAACGGATAGTGCGAGTTATCAATCAGTGACTGGACAAATTCAACTGCAGTCTGCAGCAAAAACTTCGTCGCTTCTTCTACCCGAAATTCAACGATTACTTGGTAGCAGCCCCTGGACCCATCTGACACTGTTTTTCCGTAAAAAGCAGGTGCTCCCGCCATTTCCGTAAATTCCAATGCCACATGCTCGACAATATGACCGAAATAGGTGCCACCATACAAACGATTGACAAACCCGCCAGGTCGTCCCATCGCACAATGGTGGTTATTTACTGCTGGCAGCCTTTCCAGCAGCCGTTCTACAAATCCGGGTACTTCATAACTCTCTTTTTCAGTTAACTCCTCCAAATGCAATTTCATCACAATTACCGGTTTATAGTTATAGATATTCGGGCCCGACAGGGTCCGAATCTCTTCAATCTTCATGAGTTCAGCTCCTTGTGCCTTCACGTGCTGACGACTCTTCCGAAATCCGCTCCCGCTTATGCAGGTCGAATCGTTCGCCAGCCGGCAGGATATGCAGACGCACTCCGCATAACGCCAACGCGTCGTTTTTAGCCAGACTCTCCAGGTTAGAATAGGTTAACGAGCTGGCATCCACAATCGTAACAGCGCCTCGTCCGATCACTTCGAACCTGCGGCCCTCCACGACTATCGCCGTGTCTTCATCAATTCCAAGGCCAATATGGTGAGGATACCGCGCTGCGGCCAGCAGAAGCCTGCCGAGACGTCCCCGTTGATCGAAATGTTGATCAATGACTACTCCTGGTAAAAACTCCATGCCCGGACCCATTTCCAACATGCCTAACCGTGGATTGGTCTCCTGCTGTCCAGTTACAATCATTGAGCTTGACATCATGGATGCGCCTGCACTTGTGCCAGCTAGAATTAATCCCTGCTGAAACCGTTCACTCAAAACTGAATCTACTCGAGTTCCCCCCAGTAAATTTGTAATCCGGACTTGATCGCCTCCGGTAAAAAACACGCATGTGGCAGACTCAATTGCTTTAACAGATGAATTGCGATCCGCATGATCACGTTTGGAAACATCAAATGTTCGAACATCTTGAACGCCGAGTTTTTCGAATACTTCCAAGTATTCTGCTCCGACATCGAGCGGCAAGTCCGTGGCTACGGTTACCACTACAACCTGTGCCTTGGGGCCGCCAGCCAAGCGAACGACCTCTCGGAGGATCTTGCAATCCTCTTTTTTGTCTTCGGCACCGCCAATAATTACCAGCTTGCCGAGTTTTTCACTCACTCTTGCTGCCTCCTATCAATAGACAGTATTCTTTCCCAGTCTTTCCCATATAGTTCGAATGTATGCACATGGACAAAGAGGCCGGAGTCGTTCGTGCTGACTCCGGCCTGGATTTCTGACTAGGTCGGGGCCCTGGTGCTACCGATTTCCGCTTTGACCAGCGAGTGCTTGTTCCGCGATTTCGATTGCCCGTTTCACCATGTTGCCAGCGTCTCGTGCCCGGATGCCACCCCAGCCTTCTTGCTGTACGGTTTCATAAAATCCGAGATCTTTTGCAAGTTCGTACTTGAACTGCTCAGACATGACACCTCGACGTCGTCCCATTGGGTGATTCCCCCTTTGTTCCTGTGTCAATGAATCCATTTACAAGTTACCCAGTATTCCAAAAAACACGCAAGGAGATATTTCCCATAATAAGAAAAAACAATTCGGCAAAAACATGTGCTCCTTTCTTGCTGCGGTTGCTGGCAAAAGTCGCGTCGAAAGGAGCACATATTTTTGCCGCTCGTTGCTGGCAGAAATTGTGTGGAAACGAACAAATGTTTTTCCAATACAAAAATAAAAAGGCACCTCTACAGTGGGTAGAAGTACCTTCAGTTCAATCCGGATCGTTTGAAATCAGCAAAAGTTTAATGCTCTACATAACTTACCCGGATATGTTCATCTTCTTTACAAATCATAAGTTCCACAGTTTCTGTCAGAATATCTGCATAACTGTAAGAGACACGCTTGAATGATTCACCCTCTTGATCCAGCTTCACAACGAAAACAGATGGATAGGTTTCTTCCAAAACTCCTGTCCGCTCGATGGTTTTACGACGACCACCATTCGCACGAAGAAGAATTTTCTCCCCTACAAGTCCCTCAAGACTACGCTTAATCTCAGTTAGTGCGTTTTTTCCTGCCACACACCCCACCTCTTTCCTTACCAATAATAGCATGGAAAAGCAGTAATGTCAAATGGAGGGTGAAATATTATAGCAACGATCTTTTATGCATGTCAATCCTTATTGCAAACCTTTTTTTGAACTTTGTATGCGCTTACATATAAAAATGTCCATTTTCCAACTAAAATCACAGAAAAAACATTCGTTCCTTTCTAGCTCCGGTTGCAAGCAAAAGTCGCGTCGAAAGGAACGAATGTTTTTCCGGTATTAAAGGTAACACTTTAACCAGTAGGTACAGTTTGCGGGATTCAATCCCCGTTTACAAGGCCGCTTTGGGCAGCCCCATGCGATATTTTCCGCGCGTTTCAATGCCACCGAGCCCCTCTGTACCGGTGATGGTGGACTTCACAGCATCATAAATATTAATCATTTTGCCGACGGGAGTAAAAGCTAGCCGCTCCGCAATAAACACCGGATCGAGTGCGTGAATCAGGATTCTCGAAGGCGACGAGGCAAAATTGGCCCCGGCTTTGAGCAATCCTTCGTAATGAGACTGACAAGCCCCGGCAAAAATGACCAATTCGTCGAGGGAGCGTTCAAATTGACGGGCTACTTTGACAGCTCGGATAAAGTGGTCCGAGTTCCGGTAATTGTAGATATTCTGTAGATCCTGTCCTTTGCGCAAAACACCGTCATGTCCTGTTAGAATGAGGATATCAGGCTGATAATACTGTAAAAACTGCATCAGCACTTCGGCCATTTTGCCTTCTTCAATATGGTGGCCATCGGCGGGAACACGCAGCGATTTGTAATAGTTTAAACACTTCTGCAGGTATCTTCCGTCACCGTCCAAATGGAGCACCCTGCCTGGGCGTTCGAAAAAATCCTCATTGCCGCGCATGTATCCGCCAACCGTATTTATGCTTCGTTTCTCAAGATCGATTTCTTTTCTGCGCCAGATCAATTTGAACAAATCCTGCTCCACCCGTTCAAATGAGGCGGAGTGCTGCTGCCACTGATCGTCCGAAACAGGTTCGAGATCATCGAAGGGCGCATCGGCTACTAATCGGACTTCTACTCCTTTTAGTATGGCAAGCCCATGAGTTTGGTCAACTTCCGTAACGATGAAACAGATATCTCCACCATACGACCGACGCATCACCCGGTCTCCAACCTTCCACATGGGCATCCTCTCCTAACGAAAGTTTCGTAAGCAGTGTATGTGTATCCCTATGCCCTAGTTCCATCCTGATGGCGATGCAAGGTCGGTGGCCAAGCCCTTTTTGTGGAGTCTAACTTGTAGCAACTGTTCAAGGCTGCTCTTTGAACTCTTTCATGTGCCTGTGAAGCCTTGCTACAATTTGATCTATTACATGAGTCACGTTTCCCTTGCTCCGATAGCCGGCAAACAGCTGGTAGCCCCAGACTTTTGTCTGCTGCAAATTACGGCATTCGCGAAACAGCTCATCCGCATGAATTTTGTACGTGTCTGAGATTTCCTGGCGCAGATACATCCGGATCTCAACATCCTCGTCGCGCTGATAACCTACGACGCTCACATCCGCCCCCAGGTCAAACAAGGCGCGCGCCGCAAACGTCGGGATGTTTCGTTTAATTTCGGTCGCCAGGATATGAAACCCATCGAAGCTGAATTTGCGCGATCTTAATGCTGCCTCAATGATGGCACCGCGGTCATTGCGTTGATCGATTCCATAAAGATTTTGAATCTCATCGTAGGTTAAATTTGCATGCTGCAAAAGTTCGCCAAACGCGCGAAACGACTCGTCATCCCCTTTGTGGAAATTGATCGTATCCGTTAAAATACCAGCGCACAAAGCGGTGGCCATCAGCACATCCGGCTGCATGCCCGCATCCATCAGCAAACGATAGACCAACTGACAAGTCGAGGATCTGGGTTCGTAAAAGCTTTGCACAGCGCCCTGCACCAGGTGATTGTCATCATGATGATCGATCAGCCAGTAACAAGACGGCATGCACGAGCCGAGCTGCACAGCACTGGCGCAATCAACCAGTACAACATGCGTATATATCGAAGGATCTGGATTTTGTATTATATCGATTTGCAGTTTTTCGACCAGCCCGCGGGCATGTACGGCCACCTCGCCAGGCACGCCGATATCCCCGCCAATCCAGCGGCTTATGCCATACGCAGCCCCTACTGAGTCGCTGTCTGCATGCTCATGACAAAGCACTAAATTACGAGCCCCACGCATTTCGTTGAGAGCCTTCACAAATGGTTCCATCGTGAACCCCCATCTGGACAAAATAAACTAACTTGATTTTATCATTTTTCGCGGCTGCTGTTCCAGCCGGGACAGCAGAATCGAAGTAGTATGCTATAGTGGGTAGTGCAAGATTCTTGACTTTGGACAAAGGGGCGATGATTCGTCATGGGATTCAATTGGAAACTGGCGTGTCTGTACTTCCTGCCGAAAAAACCCCTCTCAAGCTGGGTTGGCAAGTGGGCATCCAGTAAATTTTCCCGCCCCTTCATTCCATTTTATATCCGATGGTTTAAAATCGACCCAACACTCGCTGAAAAACCTCTAACGTCCTATACCTGCCTGACCGATTTTTTCACCCGTAAATTAAAAGCTGAGCTGCGGCCGGTAGATGCAGACCCCAGTCAGCTGGTCAGCCCTGTGGATGGTGTGGTTTCTGGGCTGGGCATCATTACTTCTGGCAGCTTTCTGCAGGCAAAAGGAGTCACCTATTCGATTGCTTCTTTACTTGGTGACGAGGAGAAGGCGAAGTTGTTTGACGGCGGAATGTGGATAACGTTTTATCTATCCCCCAAAGACTACCATCGGATTCACGCACCCATGGAAGGCCAGTTTACACAGTACGTTTATATACCCGGATCGCTCTGGCCGGTCAATCCGATTGGCGTTGCCGGTATTCCTGGTTTATTTAGTAAAAACGAACGCATTATTACTTATTTGGATACAGTTTATGGACATGCAGCCATGGTAAAAGTGGGTGCGATGATTGTCGGTAGCATTGAGGTCCATTATGATCCATCCCTCAAAACTAATCGGTTCAGTGCTGCAGTTGTGGAAAAGAAGCTAGCGCCGCCTGTCCAAGTCCAAAAGGGCGAAGAAATTGGCTTGTTTAAATTTGGCTCGACTGTGATCTTGCTGTTTGAACCTGATCTCATAGAATTCGATCCCAGGCTCGTGGAAGGGACCGTCGTGCAAATGGGGCAGACAATCGCTGCGGTCAAACGAAAACAACCGGATGCGCTGTAGGTTTTGCTCTGTCATACTTGTCCATTTGGCTGCATAAAGTGGGAGTGTGAAAGGAGCGGATTCAGGATGAACACCACGTTCATTTACGCAATTCTGGCGTCGTTATGTTATGGAATTGCGCCTCTGTTTGAGAAGAAAGGACTGCAAACTGCTGCAGCCACAGATTCTGTACTGCTGCGAGCAGCACTGATCACTGCTATTTTATTTGTATACAGCGCAGTCCGGCCGCGGGCAATGGAGCGGATTTCCGCACTCGATAAAACTACGCTGTTCATTATATTTGGCGGAGCAATTTTTGGGGTATTATTGGCACAGCTGTTTTATTTTAAGTCGCTGAGTACAGGGAACATCTCCCAGGTGGTTCCACTGATGACCAGCATGCAAATGATTATCTCTGTGACGCTGGCCGCCATTTTTTATCACGAGCCCCTAACGTTGAATCGTTTAGGCGGAATCGGTTTAATTATGGCCGGCATTTACTTCATACGTTAATCAGCGTGCAAACAACTGCTGATCCCGCGCATAACGATCCGCCACTTTAGACGCTCCAAATGAGTCTGGCTTGATGACAGCGCGAAATCCGGAATGTGTCACCCAACCCACGATTTCTTTGACCAGCGCTTTGGTTGCCCCTTTATGACCCACATCGAGATGCACTTCCAGATTGGCCTGGTGATTAAACACTTGCAACTGTTCCTTTAACCATCCACAAACTTCCAGAGACATAGCCGCTTCTGTATAAATCTTCTGCCTCAGCGAAAGATGCCCCGTCTTAATGGAGCCCGTCAGATAAGTGCGGGCGCCTTTGCCCAGTCGATGAACAATGATTACTGTGACAAAGTGTGTGGATCTCGATCCAAACGTTTGAGAGTCGGATCCGATAATGAATCGGTAGACGCTGTCAGGAGAGCTGCTGACGTATGCAAGCAGATCTTTAACCAACTGCTCCTCCTCAAGATCACCTAAGGTAGGACTCCAAAATTGCATCCTCTCCACCTCTCTTCTCCCTATAGTATATAGTATGCAGGCGAAGCGGAATGTGGACATGAGGATCAGTTTGGGGGTATTTTTTTGGCAATTGCGGCAAACTCCGCCAGCGAAAGGGTCTCCGCCCGTCGTCCGGGATCGATGCCGATGTCACTCAGCAGGCTTATCCAGAATTCTTTTGTGCTGCTAAAGGCAGTGGCGTTTACTTGAAAATTGGATTGTAGATTATTCAACAGTGTTTTCCTTCTTTGGCCAAAAGCGGCTCGCACTACTGCGAAAAACACCTCTTGATTGGGTACATCGACAGCCGCTTCCTTTCTGACGGTAAGCCTGATGACCATTGAATCCACACCAGGTTCTGGCAGAAACGCGGTCTTCGGCACCGTACAGATGATTTGAGGCACTGTGTAGTACTGAACGGCAATTGACAAAATGCCGTACTCCTTGCCGCCTGGCCGTGCCGCCATCCGCTGGGCAACTTCCTTTTGCACCATGACGACAATGTGCTCTATCTTCAGTCGTTCTTCGAGCAGCTTCATAATGATGGGTGTCGTGACATAATAGGGCAGGTTCGCCACGACAGATACCGGCAGCTGTGCGAAGCTGTCAAGCCACAGCGCAGCGAGATCCATTTCCAGAATGTCACCTTGATAGACTTTAACATTCGGGTACTCCTGCAAGGTGGAAGAGAGCAAGGGGATTAGACGTGCATCTTTTTCCACTGCGACGACTGTCCCAGCATGCTCTGCCAATGCTTGGGTTAATGTGCCAATACCCGGGCCAATCTCCAGGGCCCCGGTTTCCTTCGTCAGATTGGCCGCAGACACAATTTGATCCAGGATCTCCTCATCAATCAGGAAATTCTGACCTAACGATTTCTTAAATTGGAAGCCATTCTGCCTTACCACCTGACGAGTAACCGCCGGATTCACCAAACGGTGCTCTTGCCGCAGTTTAGTCAAAGCTGCTTCCTCCTAACTGCTGCTGCATTTGCTCATAGGCCTGAATAAACTCGACCCGAGTCACGCGCAGCATCACTAATCTTTTCCAAAAGGTTTTGGCATTTCCATATCCGATCCCCAAAAGATCGCCTAACAAGTGCCGTCTGACTGCAGAATCCGAGGCACCTGAGAGGCCTAACTCCACCAGATCCTGCCACTCGACTTGCTCAAACGGCTCTGCTTCCACTGCCTGTGTCGACCTTACGTTTAGTAATGCAGCCCGAATAGCTGCTGGCGATGCATTTTCAATCCCAAGGTCACCATTTTTAATGGCTTCTGACTTCGGCAGAAAAGCATGTTTGGACTGGGGTACCCGCTCCGCCACTATGCGGCGTATGCGCTGACCCGGTGAGTCGGGGTCGGTTAAAATAATCACTCCGCGGTCTTGTGCAGCCCGCTGCACCTGCCGCAAAAACGGTTCGCCGCAGGCAGATCCGCCAGAAATCAGACAGTCGGCGTCCACGGCCCGGTCGATCGCTTGTTTGTCATGAATCCCTTCCACCACGACTACTTCCTGAACCCTAAATCGTTCTGTCATTTTGAAACAATTGTTCTGCATTACGAGTGGTTGCAGCGCCGAGCTCTTCATACTCCATGCCGCGCAGCTCGGCGATTTTCCTTGCAACAAACGTCACGTAGGCGGGCTCATTGCGTTGTCCGCGATGCGGCTCGGGACAAAGATACGGGGAGTCCGTTTCCACGAGCAGATAATCAAGCGGAATTTCTTTAACCACTTCCTGGGGCCGCTTAGCATTTTTGAACGTGACGGGTCCGCCAAACGAAATGCGGAAATTCATATCCATGCAAGTCCTCGCCATTTCGATGCTGCCTGAGTAGCAGTGCATAATGCCGCCTACTTCACTCGCGTTTTCTTCCTGAAGAATGCGCACAACATCGGCATGGGCATCGCGGTCATGAATCACAATCGGCAGCTTTTGCGCTTTGGCCAGTTGAATTTGTGCGCGAAACACTTGCGCTTGAATCTCACGCGCAGTAGTGTCCCAGTGATAATCCAGACCTATTTCTCCAATGGCAACCACTTTGGGTTGTTTCGCCAATTCAGCCAGCTCCGAATAGGATTCTTCCGTTACATGGATCCCATCATTTGGATGATACCCGATAATGGCGTAGCATTCCTTGACTTGTTGTGCAATTGCGATTGCTTTTAAGGAAGATGCCCGGTCGAAGCCAGGGATCGCTATTTGAGTCACTTGATTTAGTTTGGCCTTCTCAATCATTTCCATGTAATCTTCTGCAAATTGCTCATCATTCAAATGACAATGCGTATCAAAAATCATTATTTGACCACAGCTCCGTTCGGCATATCGTCGGGAACTGTTGCGAGTGTCAACTGATCCCCTTGAGAAGCTGCCAAAATCATCCCTTGCGACAAAACCCCTCGCAATTTCACCGGTTTTAGGTTGACCACCACGATTACTTTGCGTCCCACCAACTCCTCCGGGCGATAGAACTTGGCAATGCCCGACACCACTTGACGCTGCTCATCGCCTAAATCCAGCTGCAATTTCAATAACTTATCCGCCTTTTCCACCGGTTCAACCGCGATCACTTGCGCTACACGCAGTTCAACGCTGTTAAATTCATCAATGGAGATTTCTGGTTTGGATTCCGAAGATCGAACCGGCGAGGCTTGCGATGCTTGGGCAGCAGCCGGTTCAACTGCTGCAGCCTCATTCAGTTTTGTTGATTCGTCAATCGCAGTAATCTCTTCTTTCAGATCGAGCCTTGGGAAAATGGGCTGCGCTTTAGTCACTTGTCCGCCAGGGGCAAGTGCGATGAACGACTGTGCATCTTGCCAGGTGAGTCGGTCTGTAAGTCCGAGCTGCGACCAAATCTGCTGAGCCGCAGTGGGCAAAAAGGGCTGCAGCAGGATCGAAATCACTCGTAAACTAGCAGCTAAATGATAGAGCACTGAATCGAGCGCTGGCTGATCGGATTCAGTGCGAGCCAACACCCAAGGTGCGGTTTCATCGATATATTTGTTCGTACGCGAAATCAGCTGCCAAATTTGCGCCAGCGCTGCAGAAAACTCCATCTGCTCAAGAGCAGCTTCAACCTGTTGCGGCAGCGCCTCTGCAAGTGCACGCAATTCGCGGCTTGGAGTTTCGACTCTATGCCCTCTGGACTCGCCTGCAGCTTCATAAGAAGCAGGAATGACATTCTGGCTGTATTTTTCAATCATTGAGATCGTCCGATTTAATAGATTGCCGAGATCATTGGCCAAATCCGAATTGATCCGTTGAATAAACGCCTCCGGGGTAAACACACCATCTGACCCAAAGGGGATTTCCCGCAGCAGGAAATAGCGGAGCGCATCCGCGCCGTACCGATTAATCAAAAAGTTCGGGTCGATGACGTTCCCTTTGGATTTGGACATCTTGCCGTCCTTCATTAGGAGCCACCCATGGCCAAAGACCTTTTTAGGCAGCGGCAAGCCGAGCGCCATCAGAATAATCGGCCAGTAAATGGTGTGAAAACGGACAATCTCTTTGCCCACCACATGTACATCGGCTGGCCAGTATTTGTGAAAAGTCGTTTGATCCTCCGTGCCATAGCCAAGCACGGTAATATAGTTAGTCAACGCGTCAAGCCAGACATAAATCACGTGCTCCGGATCATTAGGCACCGGGATTCCCCAGTCAAACGTAGTGCGGGACACACACAAATCCTCGAGTCCTGGCTTGATGAAATTATTAATCATTTCATTTTTGCGAGATTCCGGCTGAATGAAGTCCGGATGTTCTTCATAATACTTTAGCAGCTGCGGAACGTATTTGCTCATACGGAAGAAATACGACTTCTCCCTGACTAATTCTACCGGCCGGCCGCAATCAGGGCAGTTGCCGTTGTCCGCTTGCCGCTGCGTCCAAAACGACTCACAGGGCGTACAATATAACCCCTCATATTCATCGAGATAAATATCGCCCTGCTCCAGCAGCTGACGAAAAATCTTTTGCACAATTTCCTTGTGCCGGGTCTCGGTGGTGCGAATAAAATCATCGTAGGAAATGTGCAGGCGTGCCCACAGCTGCTGAATTCCCTGAACCATTTCGTCCACGAATTCCTGCGGCGTTTTACCTGCTTCTTGCGCCTTGCGTT
>JAQBPP010000146.1 GCA_028287455.1 Bacilli bacterium
GACCGGAAAAAAACTGTGGATTTAAGCAGGTGAAATCAAATCCGGAATCATGCGCGAGAGCGAACGGAAATTGCCCTGGTTCCGTCAGGTTATAAAGGTACCGTTTTGGAAAAAGACACATTCTGAATTTGTTAAAAGGAGATTCCCTCAGCGTGGCAAGCGTTTGTTCCTGTCTCTGTTCACTTTGATGAATCCATGCATAACTGGTAGTTCCAAAGGGACGATAAGGTGAACCGTCTTCATACGCAAAGTGAAAAACACGATCGACTCGAACTGGACCATGATTGTTCCCTGTAGGCGGCACGCAGTCAAAAAAACCAGAGTTGCCATGCAGATCCGGATCATTGCTCCAAGTGGAGAAGCTCCAATTACCGATAGCATCCGGCATGAAACGCACTCGATAAGTACCGTCCCCGTCATAAAATCCTTCCACTTCAACCGTTCGGTCCAGATGGCTGAATTTCGCAAAAATTTGTACTTCTTTAAACGGATTCCCGTCGGTTGTTCCCTGTAAAACTGCTTCAAACATGCCCCACTGTTCCACTTGTTGACTGTTTTCCAACTTTGTCACCTCGATATTCCAATACTAATTGCCGCTGCTGCTTTTAGCTGTTGTGATCGCCTTATTCGTTTGATCTTCCGCTGTTCGGAGCGCCGAATTGATATCGACTACCCCTTCTGTGAGTTGAGGGATCATTCCGTTGTAATACTTTTCCGCATTCCCGTCATACTGTGATTTCTCTGAGATTGGAGCTGGTTTATTGTAAAATAAAGCGTTGTAATTTTTGCCTTTAAACGCGCTATTCTGACCTAGTTGCTGTTTCACGCTCTGACTGCCCACCACTGGCATAATGCCGATCTTCGCTTCATCCGCTTGAAATTCGTCAGTGGACAGATATTTCAGTACTTCCATCGCCGCATCCTGGTTCTTGCATGTGGATGTAATGCCAAAATAAACAGGATCCAGCTGCGACCCGATGCCAGGTTGATCCGGGAAGGTAGGAATGGACACCATATCCCAATTGATTTTTGTCATGGGGTCGGTATATTTGCTGCCTTCGATTAAATTAGTGGGCGTAAGCAGCATAGCTAAATTTTGAGTTTGCACGAACTCAGTTGCGTAAGGCATACTGTCTTTAAGCTGTTTGATCTCTTGTTGGTATTCCTGGCTTTGCGCTTCATCGACAAACGCCAATTGGTAAAGCTCTCTCCACTTCGGATTTGTATTGATAGCAGCCAGGTCAGTCTTCGGATCCAGATAGGATAGAGAGTAGGGATTCAGCCGCAACATTTTAGTAGTGTCAACAGATAAACCCAGGTATTGGTTGCCGCCATCATTTTTAGTCAACTGATTCGACAAATCCAGTAACTGATTCCATGTCATTCCATTTTTCGGGTAGGTCACGCCGAATTTATCAAAGATGTCTTTATTGTAATAAAGGACCAGCTCATCCGCCCAAACCGGCAGCCCATAAATACCGCCATTTGCCAGTTGTTTCATAGCATTGATCGTTGTAGGATCGTAGCGGCTCATATCAAGAGCCGCTTTTTTAATTAAATCCGACATATCAAACTGCCAGCCCGCTTGTTTTACATCGCCCTGAAAACCGACAATTGAATCGTAATAAATATCAATTTGGGTACCGGTCGTGAGCAGATTCGACAGTCTGCCGTTGTCACGGGAAGAGATATACTGGATCGTGTAATTCGGAAACTTCTTGCGGACGCTGTCCCCGACTTTTTGATTAAATTGGGCTTCCATGTCGCCGCTATTGGACCAAAATACCAATGTCGCGTTTTGCTTGGATGCGTTTAGATCATATTGTGCAGATTGATCAGCTTGATTTGTTTGTGTTGAACTGCTAACACTGCCGCACGCAGCCACACTAGCAGATAGCAGCACAAGGGATAATGCCTTGAACCAAATATTTGTTATGATCAATCTCATTACCATCCTCCTCTATTTTTGATTTTTCGTCGTTTCCATTGACTTATTTGCTTGATCTTCAGCAGTGCGAAAAGCAGTGTTTACATCTACTGCACCTTCCGCCAACTGAGGAGCAATGCTGGAATAAAACTTTTCCACCGTACCGTCGTACTGCGATTTCAGCGAGATTGGGGCAAATTTATTAAAGACCAAAGCGCTGAAATTTTTGCCTTTGAACTCGCTGTTCTGGCCTAGTTCTTTTTGAATGGTCTTGTTGTTCAACACCGGAACAATACCCCGCTTTGCTTGATCTGCTTGAAATTCGTCCGAGGTCAGGTACTTGAGCACATCCATTGCCGCATCCTTGTACTTCGATGGCGAAGTGATGCCAAAATACACGGGATACATCTGGGATCCGATTCCTGGTTGGTCGGTGAAAGTAGGCAAGGAGGCCATATCCCAGTTGAGACCCAGCATGCTGTCATGTGAACTGCCTTCGGTTATGCCTGTTATCACAACAATCATGGCTAAATTTTGATCATGAACAAATTCATTCACGTAGGGTAATTTATCTCCAAGCTGACTAATGGTTTGTTGGTAGTTTGGGTTCTGCGCAGGATCGATAAATACCGTTTGGTAAAGCTCCTTCCATTTCGGATCAGTATTGATCGTTGCTTGACCCGTTTTCGGATCCACATAGGACAATGAAAAGGGGTTTAGCCGCAGCATGTGATTGACGTCTACAGACAAGCCAATATATTGCTTGCCTCCATCATTTTTGGTCAGCTGTTTGGACAAACTCAGCACTTCATCCCAGGTCATCCCATTTTTTGGGTACGATACACCAAATTTGTCAAAGATGTCTTTGTTATAGTACAGGGCAATTTCGTCCGTCCAGACGGGCAGCCCCCAAATACCGCCATTCGCCATTTGTTTCATTGCTTCGATGGAGGTGGGATCAAATCGATTCAAATCAACTCCATTTTTCTTCAGCAAACCTGTCAAATCATACTGAAACCCGGCCTGCTGCACATCCGCATCAAATCCGCCAATCGATTCGTAATAAATATCAATTGGAGTGCCCGCCGCTTCCAAAGCAGGCAGCTTATTGGCCGGATCATGAGAGGAAATATACTTGATTGTGTAGTTCGGAAATTTTTTGCGGACAGCATCCCCGATTTTATCGTTAAATTGCGATTCAAGATCGCCGCCTCCAGACCAAAATACCAGGGTGGCACTTTGACTTGACGCAACAATTGCGCTATCCCCTTTGCTGCTGCATGCAACCAACACAGTAGACAATAGGAGGAACATCAAAGTCATGACTAACTTTTTACTGATCAACGAAACCATCCCCTTTTTTCCAGTATAAAAGGTTGGTTTTTTTCGATGATAGGTGGTTTACGCTAGTTCTATAGGTCAATCATGCGACCCATCTTGTTTTACCCAATCTTCGGCAAGATGCACATATTTGATGCATTTGCGCAAATAGGAAAATGCGATATGAAGGCTGCCATCGCGTCCGGTGATAATCGATGGATACGAATATCCGATTTCGGAATCCTTGTACTCCAAATCAGCCATTTGCAAGTTTTTGATAGAAGGCCACGTTTTCCCCTCATCTTCTGAAATAGCTAACGTGAGCGGAGTGCGCAGAGGTTTTTTTCGAAACTCTCCCTTTTGCTGCACCCATCTAAACTGATCCCGCGTAAGTGTTGCATCATTGTAAACCAGGGCCAGATGTCCATTTGGCAGACGAGTCACTTGCGTTGAAGAG
>JAQBPP010000157.1 GCA_028287455.1 Bacilli bacterium
TGGTTGTACATGACTGCTATGGTAGTGTATATGCAACCAAGTGATTTGTTTTCTGTTTCTTCTCGTTCCCGGTTGGCCAATTTGGTGTTCATCAGCCGCCTTTTTTCCTATTCCATAGGGATTATCCTGCACAACATGACAATTTTGATACGTCCTTGTCGAATCTGAGCGTGGTGAGTTTGAGGCCTTCGGCCATCGTAAAATAGGGTGCCATCGTTCCCCGAAGATCCTCAATGGTGAGTCCGAATTTTAAGATGATGTCACCGCATAGATCACATCCCCGGCATTTTCAGCGACAATATGAGCACCGAGTATCCTTCGGCTCTTTGCATCCGCAACAAACTTGAACACGCCAGTGGTTTCTCGGTTCACAAGTGCCCTTGGTACAGCATCAAGCGGCAAGACTTATGTCAATACATCATATCCTTGCTGTTTTGCTTGCTGTTTTGCCTACTCTTCCGTCAACCCTACGGTTGCAATAGCAGGATTAGTGAATGTCACACCTGGAACTACCCGCAGGTCGAGTTTCTGGTCGGCACCGCCGACCGCATTCTCTGCGACGATCCATCCTTCGTATGCCGCAACGTACACGAACTGCGGCCTAATAGTCACGTCGCCAGCAGCGAAAATCCTTGGATTGCTGGTACGCAAATACTCATCACTTAAAACCTCGATACGGTCTCCGACTTTTACATTTGCGGCATCCAGGTTCAGTGCTTCCGTGTTTGGTCTACGCCCCGTGGCAATGAGAAGCTGCTCAGCCTCGATGACCTGTTCCTCGCTGTCCACCGTAATATAAACTCGCTTGATGGCACCGTCCTGTTCAACCCGATGGAACGTGACGCCAGAGACCAGTTGAATTCCTTGTTCAGTCATGGCCTGCGTGACGGCTTCCGAAATCTCTGGATCGTAAGATTTCAGTATTCGAGCGCTTCGCTGCATTAGCGTCACTTCAGCGCCAAGGTTATGAAAAAGCTGGCCCAGTTCCATCGCTATGTAGCCGGAACCGATTACCGCAAGACGTTTCGGAAACTTCCTGAAGCTCAAGTTCTGTGGTGCTTGTCAAATACTTCACTTCTTTGAGACCAGGAATGTCTGGAATTGCTGGTGAGGCTCCAGTTGCGATAAGAAAAACACAGTGAAACAGTATGAAACAATGTGAAAAGATTAAAGATTGAATACTATGCAGATCAACTATAGATAATCCCCCGAATTGTTACCATTGAGCAGGCACCTGTAAAAGGGTGCCTGAATATTTTGCAACGTTGAACCAAACATAAATAAGGAGTGTGGCGTAATGTCTGGAAAGGTCCGAGCAAAGTTTCAAGTCACAACTAAAGACCTGGGAGAGACCGGGAATGTGTATTTCCTTCCGGCCAATACTGGCAGCGAAGAAAAAAAGACGTCCTGGGAAGCAAAACCTGCGGGATCGATTCAACTGTTCATCACGAATCCAGAGGCTTTCAAACGATTCGAACCCGGCAAGGAATACTATATCTCTTTCACGCCTGCTCATAACAACGCGCCGCGCCGTGAGCGATGATCGGTCGGGTGCAATAATATGAAATTAGGAGTCGCATATGCGGCTCTTTTTGTTTTGAAGGACCGTATAACAGAACAGTTCAATGTGTACATAGTCACCCATATCTTTGGGAATAATGTCAGTGGACTTTGGTGGATAAAAATCGAACATGCGACAAAAGCACAGCGGTCAAGGAGGAACAATTCATGGCTGGATTAGTGGTCAAAATCATTGTCTGTCCAGTAGTGGTGTATCTTTGCAGCATCCTCTTTCCCCATCTGCTGTATTATCCGTTTACCTATGAGCCCATCGTTGTTGGTTTAATTCTTGCCGTGGCCGCTCATATGATGGAGGTCTGGTTGTTAAGGAAGGGAACATTTTGGTCAAGTAATATTTTAGATTTTGTTGCTGCCGTCATTCTTATTTATGTCGTATCATTTTTTATGCCCGGCTCAAAGCTACTGTTTACAGGTGTTTTGTTGACAGCGCTGTTTCTTACTGTCACTGAGTATATTCAACATTTGTGGCTGATAAGCACCGGTCGCACCCGAAAAGCCTGAATCATATGCCCACCAGTATATCCGTCAAAAGCGGCAGATTAGAATTGCATGAATTGATCTGGATTTTAGTTGCTTTGGTTGTAATCGCAATGCTTTTTGTCGGAAATCAAGTGGATCAAATAGAAGGAACGCCTGGTTATCATTGGAGGCCATTGGGGTGGGTTTATTCTTCTTTCAAGGTCTTGCTGCCACAATATTTTTTCCGAACATGGCTGTTGATGTATACCCGACTGTCAGAACCAGGACAGATCATCGGGTTCCGCTGACCTGCTGCAAGCTATATAAGGAGAAAGTAAGCGCGCCCCTTGCTGGAATTCTCTGAGGAAGGGATCGTTGCTGTAAATCTTCCATTCGTAAGGGTATGGACGCTGTAAGATCGCGCTCGAATTGCTCCGTTAACTCTCGCGCGACGGCTTTGCAGTACAAACACTTTGCACATCTCGTAATTTAAAATTTTATTGTTTAGTTTGACCAATTAAATTGCACCGATTTTACGAAGCATCCATTGAATCTTCCATGTTCGGTTTAATAAGGCGGGAGAGAATGCATTCGTTCTCTCCCCTTTTTGCTTGAGTTTAGAATCCTTTGTATTGTGGTTCTTCATTTTCGATATCGCCTACACGTGCAGTTAATTGCTGCACGATGTTTTGCGTATCTTGAGCTGCTTGGCTGTAGAGCTGTTTGGCTTGCTGATTTTGCGTGTTCAGGGCAAATGTTTCAAGGTTTGCTTGAGCACTTTTTAAACTGCTCATAGTCTGCTTTACTTGCGTTGCAATAGTCATGTTGTCACCCCCAGCAAAGCTTAGGGTTCGCCTTATTAAACCCATTATGCAGTATGGTAAGAAACCAATTTTTGGTTTCACTGCCTGAGAGTAAATAACAAATCGTAGGGTTTAACTGCCTACGATCATCATTTGTAGAATTTCGGTTCAAATGGTTCAGAAAGCAGCAAAACAAGTAGAGTCAGGATAATTGTTTAGAAAATTACAGAAACTATTACTGTACAGAGTTACACTCTCACTCTGTGCCTCCTTATATAGCGACCGATCGTCATTGACGTACCGGTCGCATTTATATGAACTCTTCGCGGCCTTGACACACTTTATAGACTATCTTGCGCGTTTTTTTTTTGGTGGGAATTGCAATTGATGATTCCGTCCATTTTGCCTTGGTTTTTTACATTCTATGTACGTTTAGGTTCAGCACGGTACTTCATTTCATTGCAGACACCTTCATAAACAAATTTAATTGCAATACGATGGCTAATACAATGGACGGCGGTTTTTTGCATATACAAAAACAGTACGATCCGAAGATCATACTAATGAAGAGGGGAAACAAATTAAGGGCCCACACCAACACTAAATCTCGCCCTTGTCGTTATAATATACGCTCATCCTGTGAATCTTAGAGATGGATCTGGAATTTAGGAGTCTCATTCCTGGTCACTCCAGAACCACGTACTATTTAATAATAAGGATATCCATACCAATAACCGTACCATGGATAGGCTGCAGCGGCTAAAGCGACTGCAAAGAGAGCCAGAAACGGTATAAAGAAAAATGGCCAAAATGCTTCTTGTATATTCAGTTCTTCAGGTTGATCAGCGTGAACTGTTTTAAGTTCCTCGTTGACCTGGGTATTTGCCGGGACAATACGTACGTTTCTTAAAACAATTCCGTCAACTCTTATTTCCTGCAATATTCCCGTATGGATTCCATGCCGAGAATGGCAGACAACTCCTTTTCCAAGGTAAGGACGAATCTGATTCGCAACAATCACTATATCACTACCTCCTTTCCTACTTGCGCTATACCTTATGCAAAGTTTTGGAAGGGCTAGGAGTCGGCATCTATAGTCCTA
>JAQBPP010000219.1 GCA_028287455.1 Bacilli bacterium
AACGTCCAGGAAAAATTATAATTCAACAGGTCCCCGTGATCAGACAGCGTAATCGATATTCCATCTGATAAAACAGGAACTCCATTTACTAGACGACTAAACCTCAGCGAGTATCCGTTTTCAATCCCTCGATAATCGGTATAAGGTTGAACGACGGGTTGATCGAGCAGGTTTTGTTTAGACGGGGCTAGATCTGCGATCCAATTGACCGCTTTTGCCACGACTTGGTCAGCGGTTAGCGGATCACCCGTTTTAGCTGTGGCTGAAGTTCCATTATAATTCCGATAAAAGGATAACAGAATCCCAGTGGTCGCATCCACCGTCGCATTCAAAGATTCCATATTTGGTGGCGCATCCCCTTTGTTCCAAGTAAAACTCCAGGTCGCTTTGGCAAAAGGGGCGTTAGTACTGCTTTTCTCATTTTTGCTCACTTGAATTAATTTATATGAATCATCAATAGCAAGCCATTTTTTCACTTGGTCTAGTGCCTGCTGCTGGCTTAATTCAGCAGTGCTCGAACTGCCGACTGATGTCGAGCCGGAGCTGTCGGCTTGAACGGCAAGCGGAGATAGCGATCCGAACAGGCTTATCCCCAGTACAAACGTTGCGATCTGCAAACGGTGATTAGACAACAGAATATCTCTCCTTTATGTTGGAATCTATTTCCTATTCTAACAAGTCTAAACTAGTCCCGCTACAAAACATTCGGATGGTATCAACCGTTCGTCTGCAGAACCCCCTCATTCCAGTACCGATTCCCTGTGGATAAAACTGTTTTTAAAAACCTTCCCGTATACGATTCGTCGACTGCCGCTACCTGTTCAGGTGTTCCTTGTGCCACTACGGTTCCCCCGTCCTTACCGCCTTCCGGTCCCATGTCAATGATGTAATCAGCCACTTTGATCACATCCAGATGATGCTCAATGACCACCACCGAATGCCCGTTGTCGACAAGCTGATTCAGACAATCGATCAGTTTCTGTATATCGTGCAGATGCAAGCCGGTGGTTGGCTCATCGAGAATATACAAATTGTGCGAGCCGCGCTTCAATTTCCCAAGCTCTGTCGCGAGCTTGATCCGCTGCGCCTCCCCTCCGGATAAAGTAGTCGAGGATTGGCCCAGTTTCAGATACCCTAATCCCAACTGGTTCAGCACGTTCAATTTATGTAAAATATATGACTGATCACTGAAGTAATTAACTGCTTCCTCAATGCTCATTTCCAGCACATCGGAGATATTCTTGCCCTTCAGGCGCACTTCGAGTACCTCATTGTTGAACCGGGCACCTTTGCAAGACGGGCACACCGATTCGATGTCGGGCATAAATTGCAGCTGAGTCGTTACAATGCCCTCACCTTGGCAATGTTCACACCTGCCGCCATTTTTCTGATTAAAGCTGAAATCATATTTGCTGAGTCCTCGCTCTTTGGCATTGTCAGTTTGCGCAAACAAATCACGGATTCGATCAAAAAATCCAACATACGTAGCTGGATTCGAACGAGTGCTGCGTCCGATCGGCGACTGGTCGATGTTGATAATACCTGTAAGATGTTCGGAACCTTCGATTGAATCATGCTCACCTGGCACAATTCGCTGGTCCTGAAATACAGCGTACAACTGCTTATAGATCACTTCGTTGATTAATGTGCTTTTGCCGGAGCCTGATACGCCGGTCACACAGGTCAATACGCCAAACGGAACTTCGATGCGCCTCGCTCCTGATAAGAAAGAACCGGTCAATGATTCCTTCGCTGCCCTCAATTGCTTGGCTGTGCCTTGGGCAATCAATTGACCTCTATCCAGCGTTTGAATTCATCCCGGGTTTGAATGCTGGCGTTGATAATGATGTCGTTTTCCATCAAGCACATCTGGTGCTTGCTCAGCTTTTGGTCCTGCACAATCAGCTTCAAATCGATGTCAGACTTTTCCCACACCTGATCGTAAGACAAGCTGCCAAGCAGAATCGCCGCGATAATCTGATCATCCTGACGCGCCTTCTCCACAAATGCTTGCAACGCTTCTCGATATGTATCATTGAGTGAGGAGTAGTTTGTCTCCATTTAACTTTCACTTTGGTATCCGTTAGGGTTATTGCGCTGCCAACGCCATGCATCCACACACATCTCCAAAAGACTTCGCTCCGTCTGCCATCCTAATAGACGTTTTGCCTTGGTGGGGTCAGCATAACTGATTGCAATGTCTCCTGGCCTCCGTGCTGCTGCTTGATAAGAAATCTTTACTCCCGTTGCTTCTTCAAACGTTTTAATTACTTGCATTACACTATGCCCAGTACCTGATCCGAGATTAAAAGCGTCTGCACCCGTGTTTAATGTCACCCAATTAAGCGCCTTTAAGTGTCCATTTGCAAGATCCATAATGTGAATGTAATCTCGAATCCCTGTTCCATCAGGAGTTTCATAGTCATTCCCGTAGACAGACAGTTGGTTCAATTTCCCAACAGCAACCTGGGTAACAAAAGGCAGCAAATTGTTAGGAACACCAGTTGGATCTTCACCAATCAGACCGCTCGGATGGGCACCCACCGGATTAAAGTAGCGCAAAAGCGCAACACTCCAGTTTGAATCGGAGCTACAAATATCCGTGAGAATTTGCTCAATCATCATTTTTGTCCTTCCATACGGACTGGCGGGGCAGAGCGGAAGGTCCTCAGTCAAAGGCACTGTTTCCTGAACCCCGTATACAGTAGCGGAAGAACTAAACACAAGTCGATTCACTCCATATTTCTGCATCGTCTGACACAGAACAAGAGTACCTACGATATTATTGTGATAGTAATGCAGCGGATTCGCGACTGATTCACCCACTGCTTTTAAACCCGCGAAATGAATGACCGCATCAATAGAGCACTCAGAAAAGACCCGTTCCACTCCATCGCTATCCAGCAAATCTACATCATAGGCCTTAAAATCCTTCCCCGTAATTTCTTTGATCCGCTTCAACAATTCAGGTTTACTGTTTTGAAAGCTATCCAGTATTGCAATTTCATAGCCTGCCTCCAGCAATGCCACACAGGTGTGACTCCCGATATATCCCGCTCCACCAGTCACAAGTATTGTCATTTGTAAACGCCTCCAAATGTAGAAAAAATAGTTGTCTTATATTCTTTTCTGTCAAACTCGTCATTCATCCTCCAACTTCCAGGTGCTTTTCCTTTCGAATCACAAAGGTATAGTAAACGATATAATAGGTAATCAGCATAAACAAAACGATTGCTGTAAGCGGATCGTGAGTGTAGCCGTTAACTGCGCATTGTTGTTCGCTGCTTGCGCGTGTTTTCCTGGCATAGAGCTAATTAGCGAATAACTTAGATAAAACCTGTATGCAATCCTGCCAATGAACAAGACGAGCACAAGCACGCCAATCCACGGATTGGTGCGGTAGAACCAGGCATCCTGACGTCTTTCGAACGATGTAGTACGTATAGCATAGTAGGCGATAATGCCACCAAATACAATACCAATCGCGTCATAAAGATAGACGCATTGGTTCTACTCTCCGTTTCCCTATTTTAGTCTGTGGACATTACGTTATCACCCAGTTTGCCCCTACATAGTACTGCTTCGAGCCTGCCCTTTCAAACTGCAGATTTTCATAGATCTGTTTGTATGAATGCGGCACTTTACTAAGAATATCCAACCCTCATTTCAATAAATCTAATTTTACTACAAGTTTCTCTAGGTGATGAACCGCCTCTGACATGTCGCTGAACTCCGGCAAAGTCGTCTGACAATATGCAGCCAAGGCTTGGATCACTCCCTGCTGTAAATCGTTTAACTGCAGCTTGGCAGGAATCGTGACAATGGGAGCAGGGGGATCCAAAATGGGGCAATCTGCTCTGGGCTCCGCTCTGGTTAAGACCTGGCTAAGATCTGCCGCCGCTTTATCCCGCTCCGTTAGGCTGCCTAATTCCCATCGGTTCGTGATTGTCTTAATAATGGAGGTATGATCCAAAGGGACCTCTTGTTCAACACCCTCTATCATTTGCTTCGCCCGAAATACAGTTCCCTTTTCAATATAAGGAGAGATTAACACCGAACAAACCCGCACGCCCAAACGGTCAAAGGGAAATCCATATTGTCCGGCCTTTCTGTCAGTTGTTGGAGGAACTGCTTTCGGGGGAGACACATGGTCGTAGCTGCCCCCATGCTCATCATAGGTAATGATCAACAGTGTACGCTCCCAATTCTTTCCTGTACGCACTGCCTGATACACGTCCCAGATTAGCTTATCCCCGTGCAACACATTGTGCGGGGGATGCTGGTCGTTGGGCTGCACGAAATAGCGAGGTTCTATAAACGCGTACGAGGGCAGATTCCCTTCTTTGGCATCTTTTTTAAACTGCTCCATCCCAGAAAAATGGGTTTTGCCATGGCTCGCCAGCCTGGGAAAATGAATTAACAACGTCAGAGGAGGTAAAATATTCGATTTATCGTAATACACTCTCCAGGTCAGATCCGCTCTGTTCTGTGCAAGGATACGATTAAAGACAGTCTCTGAGTGGTTCTCAATTAGCCAGTTTACATAGGGGGCATTATCTACACATCCATTTGAGGAAGCAGCATGCACAAAGGAGCGATTGGCCCATGTTTGACTGGGAACGGAACAAAACCACTGATCACAAATCGCATATTCATAAGCCAACCTGCTTAACACCGGAAGCATGGCGGGGGTGTACCCTTCCATCACCTTTTGGCTGTGGTTAATGTCCACCGGTTTCTTTCGCTCACGCAGCATCTCCAGATAATCCATCACAAAACCATCCATCGTGGCAGTCTCTGGCCACAAGTCCGTTTTCGGTGAAAACCGTTTTCCATATTGCTGCATAAACACATGCTCAAACGTTTCTCCTGGATCCACTTCAGGCGTAGACAAGGACCTTGCCACTACGACCGGAATACGATTTGCTTCTCCTGAATTCACTGTAAGCGGATTGGATAAAAGTTTTCCTGATAATCCCTCAAACGCTTGATTCCGCGGCACGTGATCAAAGGGCGGAGGATTCTGTGGATCATAAAGCCTGCCCGCAACGGAATCAAACGATCGATTTTCCAACATTAACA
>JAQBPP010000225.1 GCA_028287455.1 Bacilli bacterium
GGTTAATGGCGGTGTCCCGGCCATTGCGATATTCTGCCGCTGTCATATTTTCACGCGGTGCCATGGATGGATCATATATAGGCCTTCCGAATGCACCTGAATATGCAAACACTCTGGCAATGCCCATGGCGCCAATCGCATCCAGCCTGTCCGCATCCTGAACCACCTGGCCCTCAAGCGTATGCATCTGCGGTCTGCCTCCGCCTTTAAACGACAGCATACTAATTATTTCCATCACGTGTGAGGAAGTATTCGCATCAACCGCTTGAGCTTGCAGCCAGTGAAACACGTTTTCAAGGCTGGCCTGCTCATTTTCATTTAGTTTTTCATCAGCCACATCATGCAGCAGCGCAGCAAGCTCACAGGTAAACTCATCTGCACCCTCTTGTTTTGCAATCGTCTTAGCGGTTTGGGTCACCCGGTAAATGTGCCATATGTCATGACCACTTGCATCAAAACGCAGCGCTTCCTGTACGAACAGTTGTGCTTCCTGCAAGATTTTCTGCTGATCCATCGGAAAAACACCTCTTATTATTTGTAGCAGTCATCATGATTTTAACACTTTAAACTGTTCCCGACGAAGTTTTGCTACCGTTTTATCATGATTGTTAAGCAGATGTTTCGCTTTGTCCTCCATTGCACGCTGCGCATTCGTGATCGAGCGCAGGGCCTTGGAAACAGCGGCAAATCTTCTAATAAAATCAGTTGTGGATCCTGTTACTAGCTCCGATTTGCGCTCGTCAATCTGTTTGGCCAGCTGTTCCAAATCTGCCAGCAAGTCGGATAAGAGTGGTTGTTTCAAGTGATTTCTCCCTCTCGATGTTCTTCGTTCCACTATCTTGTATTTAAAAGCACATCACAACCGGAAGTTTCTGGGCAATCCTTTCTAACGCTCAGTGTCCATTTGCAGTCCTGAGCTGCCTACTGTCAAGTGTATTGTTCCATTCAGATCCGTTCGATAAACTTGCATCTCTTTTTGCAGCAGGAGATCCAAAGTCTCCTGGTCAACAGGCGCCTTGCTGTTGCTCCGTCCTGATGAGATAACTGCAACAGTTGGATTCACCGTATTTAAGAAAGGTTCGCTGGTAGAGTGCTTCCCTCCGCCTCGCGATACCTTCAGGACATCGGCTGATGGCCAGTCACTTAGCCGGCTCGATTCTTGCACGTCTGTTAAATCGCCGGCAAACAAAATCGAATTTGAGTTGAAATCAATCGAAAATACAAGGCTTTCGATTCGTTCGTTTACAGGAACTTCTGCACCAGTTGGAATTTGAAGTACTTGAAGGGAAGTTAGTGGGTCCAGGTTCAGAATTGTTTGGGCTTCGGGGAATTGGAGCGGGATGTGATGCTGGTTCACTTTTGACAAAAACAATTGACCAATCAGATTGTTTTGCAAACCGTTAGCTGCGACCACCTGCTCTACAGGCATCTGATCAAACAGTGGAATTAAACCGGCTGCATGAGTCGCTTTGGAATCGGTTAGTATGACGCAGTCGATCTGATTGACATGCAATTTACGAAGCGCAGGCAGCAGGATTAAGCGGCCCACATCATAAGAATTGGGGTAACCTGTGCTGCCTCCTCCATCGATCAGGCAAAAGTGACCGTTAGACAACCGGATCAAAGTTGCATCTCCTTGTCCGACGTCAAGAAACCAAACTTGCAGCTGATCGGTTCTTGGCAGTTGCAAATTCACCACCGTGAGACAGACTACAGCGCCTGCCAAACCTGCACATCCACTCCATTTGAAATAGCGCTGTCTGGCAGACAGCAATAGCAACAAAAAACTCGCGTAATACAAAACCAGGCAAATGCCTGGAAATACAACTGACGTGTTCACACCGGGCAAAGAGCCTGCAAATGCGGCCAACTGCGAGAGAGCAGATAATCCAGCTCCTAAGAGTTTTGCTGGCAGCGCGAGCCAGCCACCAGTGACACTAGCAAGCAACACTAACAAAAGCCCAACGGGCACCAGCAGTTCCACCAGCGGTGTCAAGGTGAGATTGGAAAGAACAGACAAGAAGCTCCATTGATGAAAATAAAACGCGATCAACGGAAACGACAAACTTTCTGCCACCAGCACTCCTGGCAGGAGCCTGCTGACTCCTCTTAGCTGCATCAGACTCGGCCACTTTTTATGGAAAAAGCGCTCCAGTGGACGGGAACAGGTCACCAGCCCACAGGTAACAATAAAGGTTAATTGAAATCCGATATCAAAGAGCCAAAAAGGGTTCAACAACAAGCAAAACAAGAAGCTGATTAACAGGAGTCTGTAAAATGACGGGAGATGCGCGCCAGCAGGGCGCAGTTCGTACAGGCTTACCAGAATGGCCGCTCTGCAAATGGAGATGCTTCCACCTGCAAGGAGATAGTACACCCAGACGAACAGTAGAATCAGACCACGCTTGGCTTGGCCAGTGATGCGGATTTTTCTGAGCACCCAGCGCAGCGGCAAGACGAGTGCCAAGATATTGGCACCTGATGCAGCCAGTAAATGCGTAATGCCAAGCGCAGTAAATCCGGACGCAACAGAAGCTGAAATATCAGCAGTTTGACCAAATACAATGCCAAGCAGCAATGCTGCTTCATCTGCAGGAAGGATGGCAGTCAATTGCTGACGCGGCCAGTCGGTTAACTGTTGTTTCCAAATCGCCAGCTCAAACAGCAATTGCTGCCAATGCGTCACTGTGTAAACAGGCGTCATATCGGTAACTCGTATATAACCGCCTGGTCTTAGCGCCAAGAGAGTAAGCTGCTGCAGGCCGCTTGCACGAGTAAGCGTCGAATTCAGCTGCCACCTCCCTGTTACCACTACCCAGCCGCTGGTTACTTGGGGATGGCCGGAGAAATGCAGCGGCAGATCAAGAGAAACAGGAGTGTTGCACTGGAGGGTAGGCTGGCTGCTGCCGTTTAGCACAATCCCTGCAAACACGGTTTGCTGTTCAGAATATGCCAATTTAGGTTTCACAAATAGTTCCGCATATCCTGTTTGATAAATTCCACCAGATAACAAAGCCAGTCCAATAACAACTAAACTAAACTTTCTCATCCTGATCATTCGCGAGGCCACCAAGAGGGATGCACTGTACAAACCAAACACAACAACCAGTGTTCGCAGCCCCCATATGCCGCAAACAGCAATTCCGCTGGCAAATGCAAGGATCACCATAGTCAGCACAGCATTTGCACGTGAGACAGTATCATTCTTCATGTTGATTGCGTTGTTTAATTCAGTGTCAATTTAGGTGAAATCTGATCGAGCACCTTTTGAGTGATGCCTTTGACTTGCAAAAGATCTTCGATCCTTAAAAAGGGGCCGTGTTCCAATCGATATTTGACAATCGCTGCCGCCCTGGTTTTCGCAATGCCCGGCACTGCACTTAACTCACTTGAAGATGCGCGATTAAGTGACACCTTGCCTATAGTGGCGTCAGCAACGCCACTGCCGGTATTCTGTCCGACAGACTCAGCTGTTTTGGCAGGGATCACAATTTGAGCTCCGTCGGTAACCTTGGCTGCCAGATTTAACCCCAATGCAGTACCATCAGGTGTGATCCCTCCCGCCGCATCAATAGCATCCTGCACTCTCGCTGGCGAGTTCATTGCGTGCAGGCCTGGCTTCTGTACATTCCCTTCCACGTCGACGACAATGTTCCCTTTAGCAGTTACTATATCATTCGTCGTTTTCTGCACAGCAGATTTAGTTGACTTGGTAGGACCTGCAGCAGGCAGAACCGGATTAGCGGAAATAACGTCACCATTTGCAGCCCCGTTTCCGAGCGCTGTCCCCATGGCAGCCGGAGATAACACCCACCAAACAACTCCTGCCGCTAAAGGGATTCCGAGGAACACTGTTAAACTGCGCAGTCTTCGATTCAACAAAACCACCTCCATGTATATGGTATATGAGTATATTATATCAAGGTTAATTAACTTTGTCCAGATAAGATTCGTTTGCATCCTTTACCCCCCCATAGTAAAATGGATTGGAATCTCCGGAGAAAGAGAGGACATAGAATGCTGACGCCAAGCATGGAGGATTATCTCGAAAAAATATATGAACTGATGAAGGAGAAGGGGTATGCCCGGGTTTCCGACATCGCCTCCCTGTTAGCCGTTGGACCTTCCTCTGTAACTAAGATGATCCAAAAATTGGATGAACAGCGATTCGTTACTTATGAGAAATATCGCGGTATCATTTTAACTCCACGCGGAGAACAGTTGGGTCGTTTAATGAAACAACGCCACCGGATGCTGGAAGAGTTCTTGCGAATGCTGGGGGTACAGGAGGAAACGATTCAACAAGACGTGGAAGGAATTGAGCACCATGTTAGTCCTCACACGATGGAGGCATTGCAAAGCCTCGTTCTATTTTTTAAAGACCAGGAGAACTGTTTAAACGAATATCTTGACTTCCGGAAACAAATAGACGAGCTCCGCAGCCCGAAAACAAATTCATGAGAAGCGCATCCCGCCTTGGGGATGGGCTTTTTTACCTGGAGAGGAGAATCGCAATGCGCAATGAGAAAATTCGGGTCGGGGTGATTTTCGGGGGGAAATCTGGGGAACATGAAGTCTCCCTTTTATCAGCGCAATCGGTGATGGATAATTTAGATCCCGAAATTTATGAGATTGTACCGATTGGCATCACAAAAGAAGGCAGGTGGATTCCGGGAGCTGCTGCTTTTGCCGCTCTGGGTGTGCAAGCACCAAAAGGATATCTGGGAACTCAGGTAACCATTAACCCTTCCCCTACCTCGGCTAGTGCTGCAGCAACGACCGATTCTGCTTTTCCAATGGTTCCAAGCATTGGCCAGCAAACGCTGGATGTGCTGATCCCTGTTCTTCATGGTCCGTTTGGTGAAGATGGAACCGTCCAGGGACTGCTTGAATTGATGGATGTTCCTTATGTCGGGGCTGGCGTACTCGCTTCTTCCGTTGCTATGGATAAAATCATGATGAAAGCGATCTTCGCTCAAGCCGGAATTGAGCAGTGCAAATATTGCGCTTATACTAGGCGCCAGTGGGAAAGCAGCCAAAATCGCATCCTGGATGAAATCGAGTCCAGCCTCGGCTATCCTTGCTTCATAAAACCGGCCAATCTTGGTTCGTCAGTCGGAATTTCCAAAGCTAATAATCGTAACGAATTGATTGTCGCCATCAATACTGCCGGGGAATACGACAGACGGATTATTGTGGAAGAAGGAATTAACGCGCGAGAAATTGAAGTTGCTGTGCTCGGAAACGACAATCCCCGCGCCTCTGTACCAGGTGAAGTGATTCCCGGGGCCGATTTTTACGATTATAACGATAAATACATGGATGGAAAAACGCAATATGACATCCCGGCTAAGCTGTCAGATGAGTTGATCGCCCGTATTCAGCAGCAAGCGATCGCCGCCTATCAGGCTGTGGATGGTGCTGGGCTTGCGAGGGTTGATTTCTTCCTTGAAAAAGAAACTCACCGAATCTTAATTAACGAGATCAATACGTTTCCAGGTTTCACACGCTATTCCATGTACCCGAAACTCTGGGAAGCGACCGGTCTGTCCTACTCAGAACTTCTGGCTCAGTTGATTCGGCTGGCATTGGAACGTCACGCAGACAAACATCGCAAATTTTAAATGTAAAAAAGAGTCTACGCTAGAAACGTAGACTCTACAAATCTGTCTGGCAATGACCTACTCTCCCAGGGACTTGCGTCCCAAGTACCATTGGCGCTGGAGGGCTTAACTTCCGTGTTCGGGATGGGAACGGGTGTGACCCCTCCGCCATCATTACCAAGCTGTATTTATAAAATACCATATCTGATTTACCTTATCAACAATTGTTTTACAGACAACTGAAACAGGCGCCCATTCTCCATATCCTTCGCAGGATCCCGCACAGGGAGAAAGCAATAGCGCCATCACGATTGACGGTTGCCCGCCGCTCTGTAGTATTCTATGCATAAACTGGAAAATCGATGCGCGAATTTATAGGGGACAAGCCTACATAACTGGAGGTAATCACGAATGAAAAGAATCGGCTTTATCGGCTTAGGTACAATGGGATTGCCAATGGCAAGACATTTGATTCAAGCGGGTTATCCGCTGACCGTTTACAACCGAACGGCAAATAAAAGCGAGTCACTGCGTGCACTTGGTGCAACAATCGCTGCATCTCCGGCAGAAGTCGCACGCGCCAGTGAAATTGTCTTTACGATGCTTACGGCAGACCAGGCTGTCAAAGAAGTCATTTTAGGTGAAACCGGTGTGATGAATGGCGCAGCTGCAGGACTTGTAGTGGTAGACTGCAGCACGATTTCTCCCAAGACATCCCAACTGTTAGCGGAAGAGTTAGCAAAAAAAGGTGTAGAAATGCTGGATGCGCCTGTCACAGGCAGTGAACCGCAAGCGATCGAAGGAATTTTGACTTTTATGGCAGGCGGTAAACAAGAGGTATTTGAAGAATGCAGGACCCTCTTTGATGTGATGGGGAAAAAAGCTTTTTACATGGGAAAAAGCGGAGCAGGCTCCTATACAAAACTGGCCAATAATACGATGACTTCAATCAACCTGCTTTCGCTGTCCGAAAGCATTGTGATGGCCGTGAAATCAGGTATTGATCCCGAACTGTTCGTAGAGGTCGTCAGCGGCGGCGGCGCACGCAGCGGCATGGTGGATACCAAAGCACCCAAAATGTTCAACCGTGACTTCCATGCGAATTTCGCCACTGTTCTAATGCACAAAGACTTAGGACTTGCGATGGACGTTGCTGCCGATCTGCAGTTGCCGGTTCCCATGCTGGCTTTGGCCAAGCAAATGCTTCAATTGTCGATCACAAAGGGATACGGTCAGGAAGACATGTCTGCCGTAGTCAAGTGTTATGAAGAATGGGCTGGCATTGAAGTCAAAAAAAGCAACAAGTAATGCCATCGAATACGAAAAGAACAGGCCCTGGCATACGCGCCTGGGCCTGTTCATTCTGTTGCTATATGCCTGCCGCATGGATTAGTTTAGATGTTCATGCTTGGCGAATTTATAGGCTAGAAACACAGACAAAGTGGAGATAATAAACATTGCGGAAATCAACGGAATCTCAATGCTATCGATTGTGGTCATTGCTAACACCAGCCCTTCCACAAACTAGTTTACTACGATTAGGAGATAGTTTGTGGAAGAATAAAGTGCGTTTGTTGAAATTTAATCGAACATATTCCTATCATGGTCGGAATGCAGGGATTCGAACCCTGGGCCTCACGGTCCCGAACCGTGCGCTCTACCAAGCTGAGCTAC
>JAQBPP010000230.1 GCA_028287455.1 Bacilli bacterium
CAGTTTCAATCCTGGATGATTGATCATCCCCGATGACTTCCACTGCAATTTCCTCTACAGTCATTTCAAATCTTTCATTGAAATCTTTTGTCTCTTCAAGCGCTTTCAGGAATTCCTCATTTGATAAAAGTTTGCCAACTGTGACATGCGGCACGTAACTATAGTCGCGGTTCAAATGCTGTTTAAGTGTGCCTGTATACAATCTGTCATGAATGTCAATCAGCGCGTCAAGGCCCCTTTTTACATTCAGAAACAAATAGTTGCCAGCGGAACCAGTTATCCCTTGCAGAACAAGAGAAAATGGCCGGGCAGTCGACAAACATTGTTGCAGATGCCGCATGATTTCATCTGTAGATAATTCACTTACAAATGGAAACACAAGCGTCACATGCGGAGGGATCAGGCAGGCAAGGGGATCATATCTTTCTCTAATCTGAGTAAGTAGTGCCCTATTTTCGAACTGCGGGAAAATCAGGATTGATCGTTTCAACGTCCCTGCCCCCTATCAAAAAAAACGCCGTCAGTGACGCGCTGACGACTTTTCATAGTTTATCTTCTACACTTTTATGCTCTAGTTTAGCAAATGTTTCATAACCTAGTCAAAATTGTTAACATTACTGCGATTATCTCGTGGACGACCCGGCATACCGCTGGACTACATCCCATATGAATGAAAGAGGACAACTTGCTAAGTTCCCCCTTAGTTAAAAGGAGATGACAGAAATAATGCCGATTCAATCAAGGCGTACAGGGACGGTCTTGCTGGCAACGGCGGTGGTGTTCCTGACACTTGCGTTAGTCATTTACCCCCAGGAAGGATTTAGTGCAGGAAAGATGGGACTAAAAGTCTTCTGGGACATTGTGTTCCCATCACTATTACCCTTCTTCATTCTGTCAGAGCTGCTGCTCGGTGTGGGAGTGGTTCACGCGTTGGGGGTCTTGCTGGAGCCGTTGATGCGTCCGCTGTTCTCCGTTCCAGGAGTAGGTGCATTTGCACTATCCATGGGACTTGCAGCAGGTTACCCAATGGATGCAGTGATTACAGCAAAATTTCGCAAATCACGAATGTGCAGCCGGGTAGAAGGGGAACGATTGCTGGCGTTTACCAACACAGCAGACCCGCTGTTTATGTTCGGCGCAGTTGCGGTGGGCATGCTTGGCAACCCCAGCCTTGGCATAGTCCTTGCGATCGCTCACTACATTTCCGCGTTTCTGGTCGGAATTTGCTTCAAACTTTATGGACGAAATCAGACTGAATCAGAGCAGATTTCAACGAGTGAAGTGCGCAGAGGCAATCTGATTGTTCGCGCGTTTCGCGAAATGATCAAAGCGCGTCAGGAGGATCAACGTCCCTTTGGCAGGTTGCTAGGTGACGCTGTCAATGACTCGGTTCGGACGTTGCTGATGATTTGTGGGTTTATCGTCTTTTTTTCCGTACTGATAAAAGTGTTAACCCTTGCGAAAATTATTCCAGTGCTTTCTATTCCATTGATGGGACTCTTTCATTTGCTGGGCATCGATCAGAATTTGGTTGGCCCGATGATGTCGGGATTGCTCGAAATTGATATCGGCTCTGCACAGGCAGCGGTGGTGCACGCACCCCTCATTGAAAAGCTGATTGTCATCTCAGCGATTATTGCCTGGTCTGGTTTATCAGTCCATGCGCAGGTGGCATCTGTCTTAACCGAAACAGACATTCGTTTTATGCCCTATATCGGAGCGCGTCTGCTGCATGCGATATTCGCCGGTGGTATTACTTATCTTGCCTGGATTTACGGGATTGGACAAAAAGCTACTTCTGTCTTTGCGCCAGCTGCTGTTCGCATTGCGACAGACCCAACTGGCACTTGGATGGATCATTTTCTGGCCAGTATGCATTCAGTATCGGTCTGGGCATTGTACCTGGGAGCAGCTGTATTGGTTTCCGTCGTCATCTACCTCATTCGGCACGTTCGACTGGTGATATGGGTCAGTAAACAGCGATAAGCCTAAATAAACAATCAACAAAGAAAGGGACTGATTACCATTAAGTAACCAGACCCTTTTTCCATATCAATCACTAAATTACCGAAAACACGCGGTGAAAAAACAATTGGTCGGCTAAAATCAGCGCTCCGATCGCCCACGTATACCACGCGAAACCTCGCAAAGAGCTTCTGGACAACAGACGCAGCATGTACCGAATGGCAAAATAACCGGAAACTGCTGCCACTGCTGCAGCCAATAAATTCGTTTGGGAAAAAGAGGTCTGTAGATCTCCGCTTGCTAGTGCATGCCTGGTTTCCAGCAAAAACGCACCGGATACCGCCGGTATCGACACTAAAAACGAAAACTCGGCTGCAAATGAGCGGTCTAACCCTCTCCATATGGATCCGGAAATCGTTAGTCCCGAGCGTGAAATTGCGGGCAAAATCGCAGCTCCCTGCAAGACGCCAATTAAAAATGAATCCAGATAAGTCGTTTCTGTCAGCCGTTTCTGCCCAGCCGGCAATGTCTCCGTCCACCATAAAATGGTGCCAGTCAGTAAAAACTCGATGCCGAGTGTTTTCCCTTCTGCAAAGATCCGGTCAAACTGATCCTTAAACAGCAATCCAATCAACGCTGTCGGGATGCTGGCCACCCAAACTTTGCGGGCTAGCGGGCCCCACGGGCGCCGCACGATCTCCCCTACGTTTGCGCGGAACACCCAGATCACCGCGATCAAAGTGCCAGCGTGCATCAATACATCCAACATCAGCGCGCCTTCCTGAAGTCCAAACAGTTTCTGAAACAGCACCAAATGGCCAGATGAACTAATCGGCAGAAATTCGGTTAGTCCTTGAATCAACCCCAACCAGATCGCATGCCACGTTGACAAACGAGTACCACCCCTCTCTCGATAGGACTGTCCTAGATCTCAAAACAGTATATCGACGAACGGACGAGTCTAGAATGGTTTTTTTGTATGCTGAATAAATATGGGACGAGGGGGGTTTAGCATGTCAAAAAGAGAGTGGCTGCTCAGTATGCAAGTAGCTTTTACCTATGTTGGAACAGTTGTCGGCGCAGGTTTTGCGTCAGGGCAGGAGATTCTGAAGTTTTTTACCCGATTTTCGCCCTATAGCAGTGTCAGCATCGTACTCTCTTCGATCTTGATTGGCTTTCTCGGTCATTACCTGTTTTCACTCGGGGCAAGCTATCAGGCCAGGTCGTACCTGGATGTCACCCGGCAGTTGTTTGGCAGACGTTATGCAAGACTGTTTGATTGGGTGATGACTTTTATGCTGTTTGGCGTAACTGTGGCCATGATTGCCGGTGTGGGAGCACTGGCCAGTGAGCAGATTGGCATCTCCTTTGATTTAGGTGCATTGCTCACGATCGCCATTACTTGTGCCGTATTATACAAAGGAATGAAAGGTCTGCTGATCGTGAACAGTTTTATCGTACCATTTATGATGAGCGTTATTGGGCTTATCTTTATCCGTCACTTCGGTTCACTGTCTAAGCTGCTTCAGTTTGGCTCTCAAGGCCTGTTTCCAAATTTATCAGAAGTCAATCTGCATGATCCGACCATCTGGGGAGCAGCAGGCTCCGCGATCAGCTATGCTGCATTTAATTTAGGTTTGTCAGTGGTGGTGCTGGTTCCAATCGGTGGCGAAATCCAAAACCGAACAATCCTCAAGGCAGGTGCCTGGATTAGCGCGAGTTGTTTGTGTTTACTTCTGCTCTGTGCAGATTGGCTCATGCGTCTGCATTTACCTGGACTTTTTTATTTCGAGATTCCTATGGGTCAGTTATCCAGGGAGCTTGGCAGTCTGTTTCAATATGTATTTTTTGCTGCTTTATGGGCAGAAATTTTCACCACATTATTAGGGAATGTGTTTGGACTTGTACGGCAATTGCCTATTGCTGCAGGAATGAAACGTGAGAAGGTGGAACTGCTGGCCGCAGCTGTGATCCTACTGCTCGCCTATGGGGCCTCCCATATTGGCTTTTCCAAAATTGTGGAACATGTCTATCCTGTATTTGGAGTGATCAGCTTCCTGCTGTTGTTTTTGCTGCTCTGTCCAGCCATTGTTCGTAAAGAGCCCTACTAAATGCAATCAGATCCTACCCGAATATGATATAGTGGGATTAGCCGATGAAAGCGGTTTGCATGAATGAGGAGGATTCACGGTGAAGATTCTGGTCGTGGAGGATGAACCCAAAATTCGCGATGTTCTGGTTGCGTATTTTAAAAATGAGGGTTGGGAAGTCGAATACACCGGAGATGGACATGAAGCCATCTGCCTATTTGACTATAATAAGCACGACCTGATCATCCTGGATTTAATGATTCAGGGTCTCCCTGGCGAAGAAGTCTGTAAACAAATCAGAGAAAAATCGAATGTTCCGTTGATTATGTTAACTTCCAAAGGACTGGAAGGTGATACAATAAATGGATTTAAACTTGGAGCAGATGATTATATTACCAAGCCGTTTAGGGCAAAGGAGTTGGTTGCTCGCATCCATGCGCTCTTTCGTCGCGTGAACTCTCTTCAATCCCAAGGCGATTCAACCCGAAAAAAATCAGACAAGCTCACATTTAATCAAGGAAATTTAATCATCCAGTTTGATGCTCAAACAGTTCAAGTGAGTGGAAACACGATTAATTTGACCACGACCGAATTTAAATTGCTAAGCGTCCTATCCGGTAATCCTGGCAAAGTATTCAGCCGTAATGACCTATCTTATCAAGTACAGGGATACCGTTATTTGGGAGATGGCAGGTCGATTGATGCACATGTCAAAAATCTGCGCAAAAAACTGGAGCCAGACCCGCGCAACCCGAACTATATTCAAACTGTGATCGGTTCTGGATACCGGTTTATGTTCCATCCCGACGAGGAGTAGCATGAAGAAATGGTTCAGTTCTGTTAATCGAATACAGGTCATCTTGTTTTTGGCCCTGTTTGGTGTATCACTCTTTCTAACTTCTTTGGTTGATTCGACCTATCAGTTTAATGCAAATCAACTTTTTACAGCTTATCAACAAGATTTATTGAATGTAAATGCTTACAAACTGATCGATGATATGCGCGCTCAAAACATTCTCCAGGGTCCTTTAACTGATAAACAAGCTCAATGGTTGACACGGCGTGCCAGACTTTATGGGGTTCAAATGCGTTACGAAGATGTCAACCGCACAACGGTATGGATCGATACCAATGTCGCTTCTGAGCCTGCCCCGCTCAAGCAATTTTCCACCGAAGTCATTGCAAATGGAAAAACTTATGGGTATTTAACCGTTATGTACCTGGCGAACTTTAGTGAACTGGATAACCAGGGTGCACAATACCAAAATGAATTGCTGCTGCGAACAAGGATCGCGTATATTGCCGTGCTCTGTTTATCGGTGATTTCCAGTTATTTGCTCGCCAAATTGCTCTCCAAACACACTGCCAAGCTGACAGAAGTAGCCATGGCGATCCGGATGGGCAATTGGAGCAGTCGTGCACCTGTTCGCGGGCCGCTAGAGTTGAAGCAGTTATCCGTCACGTTAAATGAATTAGCGCAGGAACTGCAAACACAGGAAGAATGGCGTCATCAGCTGATGGCCGATTTGGCGCACGAGATTCGGACGCCGCTGACAACCCTCCTGTCAGAGATGGAAGCGATTATGGACGGGATCTATGAAGCAAATGAAGAGCGGCTCGGTGGGATTTACGAAGAAATGGAACGCCTGTCCAGATTGGTCGACGACATGGAACAGCTAACCGAGGCTGAAGGCGCAAGGTTTTCACTTCGAATTAAATCGCGAAATATTGGCCATCTCGTGCGCAATGTTTATCAGAATTTCTTACAGATGGCGCGTGAAAAGGATATTAAATTGATCTTCATTCCTGCTCTTGTTCCTTGTTTTGCCGAAGTAGACCAAGACAAAATGATTCAAGTGATTTCCAACTTGCTGTCAAACGCCATCAAATATACGCCTTTTTTTGGCACCGTCACAATAGGCATTCAATGGCATGCTCACGAAACCACCATTTATTGTGAAGATACAGGAATTGGGATTACAGCTGATGATTTGCCGTTCGTCTTCAACCGTTTGTACCGGGTCGACAAATCGCGCTCCAGAGCCAGCGGCGGTCTCGGGCTAGGTTTAAGCATTGCCAAAGTTCTCGTTGAAGCACACGGTGGATCAATTCATGTACAAAGCACCCCAGGTCAGGGATCTCGCTTCTGGTTTACGATCCCAAATTCATACAAGAAAGTAGAGCAACTGCCGTAAAGCGGTAAAGTGGAGCATCTGGCGTGAGCGCTCCGGTTGCCGGCAATTGATTTATATCAAAAAGAGTTCATTGCATAACGTGCAATGAACTCTTTTCTCGATTGTATTTAATCAAATCTCAACTTTTTTAAACTTACGCAGTAGTAAGACTGTCTCTGACCGGCTTTTGCCTGCAACAGAGGGAGGAGACAGTCTAACTACTGCTCTATTCTACCAGTCCGGTTCTCTCGACGCTCTCCACGAACCAACGCTGAGCGAAGATATAAAGCAGAAGCGGCGGAACGATCATCAAGAAGGAAGCTGACATGCGCAGCGGATCGTCGAATACGGAAGGACCCGTATCAGCTGCCTGTGCGGAGAGGTAGGATTCAATGCTCAACATCCCCATCGACAACGGTACTTGTTTGGCACCATTTAAGAACATATTCGGGAGATAGAAGTCATTCCAGCTCCAAACGAAAGAGAACAGGAAGACCACCAGAATTGCTGGTGTGGCCAGCGGAAACATGACTCTATAGAACGTGCGGAACACGCTTGCTCCGTCGATTTTCGCTGCCTCTTCCATTTCTTTGGGTTGAGTTGAGAAAAACTGTCTGAAGATAATCACGAATAGTGCACCGCGCAGACCGTGTCCAAATAAAGCAGGAACAATGATCGGCAACGTTTTCAGCAAAGGAAACGGAACCTGCCCAATCATGAGCACTTTGTTATAGAACAGCAGTTCTGGAAGAATAATGACTTGCTGAGGAACGATGAACACCAGCAGCAGGCAAAAATACCAAAACTTTTTTAGCGGAAACTCTAAACGGGCAAATGCATAACCTGCAACTGCGCAGGAGAAAATTTGCAACACAGCCACCAGTACCGCGATGCTTAAACTATACACAAACGAGGTTGGATATTTTAAAGTCGCCCATGCACCCTGCAGGGTCCCGAGATAAATCGATCTCGGGACAACATCTACTGCCGGGTCAGTCAAGTCCGAAAAGCTCTTCACCATTGTGGTGAGCATATAAATCATCGGTTTTAGATAAATAAAAGAAATATCGAGCAAAATCACATACATAAACAGCCGGAATACCAAACCTGAATCAACTTCTTTACCGATAAAGATGTATCTTAATCTTCGCAGCAGTTTCCGGTAGTTGAAGCTGGTGATCGTGTCCCTATTAATTGGTACTATGCTTCTCATGGCAGTCCCCTCCTTCTTACCTAGCAGGTCGTCTAGTCGTGACAGTGATAAAGATCAATGAGCAAATGCCCAAGAAAATCAGGATAACGGCGAAGTACAACCAGGACAAAGCACTGCCATACCCATAATTCATTTGTGGAGTAATCAGGGTCAGCAGTGGATTATCCGAGAATGTGAACATGTCGACGACTGTATAGATTAGATTCAGGAAAATAAAAGGTGTCATACCCGGAAGCGTTATTTTCCAAAACACTTCCCAAGGCGAACCGCCATCGATACGTGCTGCCTCATAGACTGACAGCGAAATGGTCTGTCTGCCTGCCAGAAAGAGTAAGATCTGGACACCTGAGTACCACAATACAATCACCAGGTTGTTTAACACGTAGATGAGCGGTGTAGCGAGACTTTTACTAAAGTACATCGTGACTAAACCAGTCACATTGTATTGCTGAACAAAATCCAGCCCGCCTTGTGATTGCTGCATGAATGTTTTCACAATCATACTGGAGGAGAAAATGACGGGTAGGAAAAAGATGGCTCGGAAAAAGGCACGCCCGCGAAACTTCTGATTCAACAAGATGGCGGCCAAAAGCGAAAACACCAGGATCACTGGGAGCATGACTAGTACTTGCTCCAGGTAAGGCAACACTTTGGAAATAAAATCACTGTTGCCAGTCAGGATCGTCTGATAGTTTTTGAACCCGACCCAAGTATAGTGAATGCCATCCACCTTGATTTGGACAGTATAGAACGCCATCCAAAACGTGTAGCCAAGCGGGAAAGCCATGAAAGCCAGAAACCCAAACACCCAAGGTGCAATAAACAGAGAGCCTTCAATCTGCCGGATGGTTGATCCTTTTAATCCGCGCTTCTTCTTCACTTCGATCCACCCCCTGGAATTACAGCGAAGTCTTCGGCGGGTACGGTAACCGTTCCGAGTTTGTAAGGAGCCTTATTATAATTGACCACAATTTGTTTACCATTGGAGTAAATAGTTTCTTCTACTCCAGCGGCTAACTCCTGATGTCCAACGATAAATTTGTCCTGGACATCTCCAAGTGCCTGATTGTAACGTTGATAATCTTTAACCATTGTAGACTCCCAATCAGAGAAAGTCGTGCTGAATCCGTTAATACCAGTAAGCATCAATTTGCGGGTCGATTCAGATGTGATCATATAGACCGGTTCAGAACCGTACTCAATGCTGCGTAAAAACTCTTTATTGTAATCGTCCCGGTTATTGGCGTATCGCGAGGAGTAATTCACCAAACCGTGGACGGCGATTTGGGCAAACGGAACTGCACCTGTTGAATTCATGCCATAGGAATAGTCATCCACCAGGTTATTAATAAAGTTCACATGTCCCAAAGCGTAGAAGTTTCCATTGAACACTTGTGCAGAGCCTAAGGTTTGAGTGGAGCTGTCCAAC
>JAQBPP010000241.1 GCA_028287455.1 Bacilli bacterium
GTGGAAGCTGGCAGTGTTTTGCGGCATCAAGTAGCGCTCTTGTCTCCGCTGTCTGATGAACGTCAAGTGCTAAGAACTACAATGCTTCCTTCATTAATAGAAGTGCTGCAGTATAACACGCGCAGAAAACAACCTGATGCGGCTATTTTTGAGATCGGAAAAACCTATCATCCTGCAGGCAATGACCAGTCTGCTTTGCCAGATGAACCCTTAACGATTGCAATTGCGCTGCAAGGCAAACAGCCTGTCAGAGGGCCCTTGGATCCGGTGCAATCGGTTGATTTTTTCACTCTTAAAGGAATCGTTACGACCTTGCTCGAACGGTTAGGTATTAAAAATGTGCAGTACGTGACTGCGGGTTATCCATGGCTCCACCCGGGACGTTCGGCAGTACTGATGTATGAGAATGAACAGATCGGTTACCTGGGAGCCATCCACCCGGAAGTGGCCGATCGTTGGGATTTGCATGATCCGTATTATGCGGAATTGCAAGTGGAGTCATTAAACCGATTCGCGAGGCCCGATCTAAAAGTTCAGGCGATTCCTCGTTTCCCGGCATCCGATCGCGATCTGGCCGTTCTTCTGCCTGCCACCACTCCTGTCGGTGACGTGATGAATAGCATCCAATCAATCGGGGGAGAACTGTTAGAAACTGTATCGCTCTTCGATATTTACCAAGGCGAGCAGGTGCCTGCCGGAAGTAAATCTGTGGCGCTTACGTTGATTTATCGCGATCCGCAGCGTACACTGACCGACGAAGAGGTAGCTTGTGCGCATGAAAAAATCGTTTCATACATCGTCGAACGATATGGAGCTGAACTGCGTAAATGAGCATACAGGTTGATATCTACGGAATCAAGTATAACCTCAAAGGATCGAGCGACCGGGAACACATTGAGAAGATCGCGCGCTTTGTCGATCGCCGTATGCAAGAAATTGGGGGGATGGATCCGCGCCTCACGAATGACAAAATCGCCGTATTGTCTGCAGTTAACATTGCTGACGAATTGTTCAAGGTGTATGACGAGCTGCGCAAAGTGAAAGAGGAATACTCCAAATTGATTTCTCTTTTGGAAGAAGAAGCGCAGGAGATCACCAAAAAAGCGTAGGAGGCTACCTGCGGTGACAGGTTTAGATTGGATCATACTCTCGGCGCTGGTTTTGTTTACGCTTAACGGCTATCGAATTGGACTGGTTAAGCAGTTGTTTATTGTTGTGCGGATTTTTGCCAGTTACTATATTGCACGACTGTATGCCAAAGATTTGGCTCCGTTTTTGGTCAGCCATGTCTTGACGTATAGCCAAAGCTCGATTGTGAATTCGCTTGGTTATGCGATCGCTTTTGCATTGCTCTTCCTGGTTGCGTTTACGGTGTTAAAAATCGTAGGCTCGTTTGCCACCGGGTTTATGAAGTTGCCCATTTTATCGTTTGTCAATAAATTGGCAGGCGCTGCTGCGGGTTTGGTGTTTGTGGTGGCAGCAGGATCGATTATCATGCACATCTTATTTTTGATGCAAGTTCCTGCGCTGAAATCGACGATTGCTCATTCGCTGCTTGCCCACAGCCTGCTCACCATCCAATTGTGGCCCTTGCACGGGCCTCCTCTGCAAGCGCTGCCTATGGTATAATGGAAAGAGAGCGTGCGACATCAGCACACGCTCTCTTTCCCTGTCACCGATTAGTTCCGCGTGATCCACGCAGCGTGGTTGGGATGAACAAGTCGATAATCCCAATAATTAACGATGCAATCAGCGCGCCTAATAGTGTGACTCTCATGCCGGGAACAAACAATTGAGCTAAATAGATTACAACTGCACCTGATATAAAACCAACAACGCCACGTCCATATGGATTGATGGATCTGCCCATGATCCGCTCTACTACCCAGCCAATTACTGCGATTACAATCGCGGCAATGATGGCGGTTCCAAACGTTAAACGACTAAACCCTGGTACCAGATAGCCCACTAACATCAAAACTATTGCTGAAACGATGAAGCGCACAATGGTTCCTAAAATACTCATGTGACCAGCCTCCTCCAATCTTAGTATCGTTTCATTTTGTAGTTTGCCTATTTCAATAAAACTTATGGCTGGAATCTATTGTTATCCAACACTGTAAAATGCAGCGTCTTTTTCCGGCTATGCGTTTGTGAAGGAGGGAAATGGTTTGAACGAAAGAACATTACGTGTGTTGGAATATGAAAACATCAAACAACAAGTGCGTGAATGCACTTCTACTTCGATGGGTCAAGACAAAGCAGATGAACTTTATCCCTGCGAGGGCCTCTCTCAAGTGGAGCAGCTGCAAGCGGCAACTGCAGAAGGCGAGTACGTGTACCGAATCAAAGGAGGCGCACCGTTTGGAGGCATCCGTGACATTCGCCAATCGGTGACCAAGGCACGTGTTGGAGTGATGCTGGATGAAAGCCAGCTGCTTGATATTGCAGATACTGTGGCCGGAAGCAGACGTTTACGGAAGTTTCTCCTGGACCTGCAGGAAGAGGCAGCTTGTCTGCCCATTCTAGCTGGTTATGCAGAAGTGATGATCGATGGCCGGCGGCTGGAGCAACCGATCAGGGCCGCAATTGACGATGCGGGACATGTGCTCGATTCTGCAAGTTCGGACCTGCGCAGGATTCGCGGGGATATCCGCACCGCGCGCGGACGAGTCAGAGAGCGTCTGGAAACGATGCTGCGCTCTGCTGACATTCAGAAGATGCTGCAGGATCCGATTGTCACGGTGCGAAACGACCGGTATTGTCTTCCGGTTAAATCGGAATACCGCAGCGCTTTTAACGGGATGATACACGACCAATCCTCTTCGGGCTCCACATTGTTCATTGAACCCGCCAGTGTGGTGAATTTAAATAACGACATTCGCGAGTTCGAGCTAAAAGAGAAGCGCGAGATTGACAAAATCCTGCTGGAATTGACGGCGATTGTCGGCGAACATGCAGATGAGCTATTGCAAAGTGCGCTGGCGATTGCAGAGGCTGATTTTATTATCGCAAAGGCGGTATATGCAAGGCGAATTCGTGCGAATCGTCCGCAAATAAATGACGAGGGACTTATCTCCCTCAAGCGTGCCAGACATCCACTGATTGCATATGAACATGCAGTGCCAATTGATGTGACGCTCGGAGATCAATTTAATCTGCTAGTGATTACGGGACCCAATACTGGCGGAAAAACGGTGACGCTAAAAACGATCGGGCTGCTGGCGATGATGGCTATGTCCGGTTTACAAATCCCGGCGGATGAAGGCAGTGTAATTTCTACATTTGAGGCCATCTTTGCCGATATTGGGGATGAACAGTCGATTGAACAATCACTGTCCACTTTTTCGTCGCATATGACGAATATTATTGCCATCCTGGAGCGAGCCAATGACCGATCGTTAATCCTGCTGGATGAATTGGGTGCGGGCACAGACCCTGCAGAGGGTGCAGCGCTGGCAATGGCGATTTTGGATTTTTTGGTGACGCGCCGGACACGAACGGTCGCAACCACTCACTACAGCGATCTGAAAGCATACGCATTTGAAAATGAATTCGCCATGAATGCATCGGTGGAATTCGACGTGGAGAGTCTGCGGCCCACCTACCGGCTGTTGGTGGGAATTCCAGGCAAATCAAACGCGTTTGCCATTTCGAAGCGGTTGGGTTTACGTGAGGACATCATACAAACAGCAGAATCCAAACTCGACGCAAGCGATGTCCAGGTCGAGAGCTTGATTCGAAGATTGGAGCAAACCCAATTAGATGCGGAGCGGCAGCGGCAGGAAGCTGAGAAGCTGCGGCGCGAATCGCAGCAACAGCATGAACAACTGCAGACTGAGCGTTTGAAGTGGCACGAAGAGCAGGATCAGACATTGCTCGTGGTAGAGGAAAAAGCGGCGGAAATTGTTCGGAAGGCAACCCGTGAAGCGGATTCGATCCTGACAGAGCTGCGCGAGATGCGCAGTCAGCAGGAAACGGTGATTAAAGAACATCAGTTAATTGAGATGCGCAAAAGGCTGGACGCAGCAGTTCCCAGCACGCGGCGGGATAGGCGAGCCGCACGCAAACAAACGGCGGAAATGGAACAACTCGCAGTAGGGGACGAGGTTCTGGTGCACACTGTGAATCAAAAAGGCACAGTCAGCGACGTCAATGAACAGGCCGTGACTGTGCAAATCGGGATTCTAAAAACGAAGGTACGGCGTGATCAAGTAGAAAAAATCACCAACAGTTCAAAAGGGTCAAATCAGCAGCCAACGCCAAAATCGGTAACCATCGTCAAACGTGCTGATGACCAATCGCCTGTGCAAATGGAACTTGATTTGCGCGGTGAACGAGTCGAGGCTGCGTTAGCCGAAGTGGATAAGTATTTGGACAGATCCATTCTGTCTGGCTTCTCCAGGGTTTCAATTATCCATGGCAAAGGAACCGGTCAATTACGAGCAGCCATCCAGGATTTTTTGCGCAGCCATCCGCAAGTCAAATCCTATCGCTACGGGGTGCACGGTGAAGGCGGCGATGGTGTAACCATTGTGTCGATCTGACACTCGC
>JAQBPP010000078.1 GCA_028287455.1 Bacilli bacterium
AAAGATCTATTTGAAGCTACGTGACTTTTTCAAAATCGAGATGGGTATGTTTAAGCAATATGTCAATCTGGGATCACCCATTCTGATGTCCAACTTTATCTGGGGTGTCGCAATGGCGACACAGACATCCATTCTGGGGCATATGGGAGCAGCTGCGATTGCGGCAAACAGTATAGCTACAACCATCTTTCAGATTGTATCGGTTGTTGTTTTTGCCTCGGCTAGTGCTACGACAGTCGTAATTGGCAAAACGATCGGTGAGGGGCGCAAGGATAAAATTAAATCCTACGCCAAAACCCTTCAGATGTTGTATCTCATCATCGGACTTTGTACAGGTGTTCTTCTGTTTATTACAAAGGATCATGTACTCGAATTTTATACCATTTCCGCGGAAGCAAGGATCCTTGCTCTGCAGTTCATGACAGTGCTGTCCATAACCGTGTGCGGAACGGCCTATCAGATGCCGTCATTAACGGGGATCGTGCGCAGCGGCGGGGATACAAAATTTGTTCTGTTCAATGACACCATTTTCATGTGGCTGATTGTCCTGCCGGCTTCGGCACTATGTGCGTTTGTGTTTGACCTGTCGCCTTTGATTACATTTATCTGCCTTAAGTCGGACCAAATCCTGAAATGCTTTGTGGCTATTGTAAAAGTCAACCGGTTCAGATGGATCCGTGAATTTGATCCTTATTCGCTGGAAACGAAAGAAACAACTCTGTGATGTGGGTGGTACAGACATTGAATCAGTCCTTTGATCCCGCAATCCAGTCTCTAATTGAACGAGTGCAAAACATATAACCGGATTTTTGTATACATTCAGCTCGATGGCTAGTCGGAGGTCAGAAAAACGATGTAATCGTCTTCAACGATTCGTGGATTTTTGGTTTTTCCCATCACGTGACCAGGTTATCCGTCACTTCGAATCATTTTTACAACAAGCCAGCAATTTCGATGTGGCACTGATCCACGGAGATTTTGGCACAAACAATATCCTTGTGGATGAGTCTTCCAAGCGAATCTAACCATAATTGATTTCGGTTCAGTCGCCACCGCTAGCGCTGTTAGAGCAGTTAAATCGCTATTTAAGAGAACATCGTAATGTGAACAATACATTTGAAGGGGGAACTGCATGTTACAGGTACATACACCCGGACAGATCGTAATTCTCAACGGTACTCCGAGATCAGGGAAGTCCAGCATTGCCGCTGTGATTCAGAATACGTTTGAAGGTGTGTGGATGAACTTAGGAGTCGATCGGTTCATGCAGATGACCCCCGAACGCTATCAGCCTGGCATCGGGTTGCGACCTGGGGGAGAACGCCCTGACCTGGAGCCTCTTGTTATGATTATGTATCAAGCCATGTATGAGGCGATCGCTTTGTACAGCCGCTTAGGGCTAAACGTCGTGGTGGATGTCGGACACCATGACGGGTATTCCGTCCCTCGGGGGATTCTGCCTAATTGTGTTCGGATACTGAAGGGACTTCCGGTTTTGTTCGTAGGTGTGCGTTGCCCAATCGAGATTGTCATGGAACGACGGCTCGCTACCTGGCATGTTGGTTACACCGATGACGGCTCGGTGCCAAAACCAGTCAGCTTATGGCAGCAGTCCGTCCATGTGCCGGGTATATATGACTTGGAAGTCGATACTTCACTGCTCAACGCCGAAGAGTGTGCTGACTTGATTCGCAAGCGACTCGAGGAGGGTCCACAACCCACAGCTTTTCAGCGCATTGATGGCGGGAACTGATTAGTACTTTGCTGCTTCTTTTACGCTAAGTTAAATGTGATCCAGTCGGGGTTACGAGAAAAGACGAAAGAGACACCGCTCCGAGAGACTGCAGAGATGGGATTAAAGAAACTTTATCTGTGTTCTGATTTAGATGGCTATTACGAAAAAATGGTTGGACTTACTTAACTACTGGCTACATGTTTAATGGTGATCCTACAAAGATTTATGAAGTTTCAATTGATTAAACTTACGTGGACTCAAATTGAGCCAACTCCTGTAAAGATTTATGAATCCAAAGGGGGATAATTAATGAATAAAAATAGAAATTGGATCATTCGACCTGCATTAAATGGAGATGTCCATTTAGTAGTAGAGGGAATCCGTATGTTAATTGCTGAATTAAAAGAGAAACGTAACACTACTTTGCCATCTACGGCAGGAGACGTGTTTCACAAAATAATAAACAAAACAATCCCAGGAACGGTTTTGATCGCAGAAACGACAAATCCAGAAAAATTTGTTGGTTGTGTAACGGTATCTGTACAAGAAGCCATCCATAAAGGAGGGCCTTATGCTCTCATTCAAGAACTATGGGTTCAACCTACATATCGAAGTCTTTCAATAGGTGCCCAACTCATTTTATCGGTGGAACAATTTTGTCTAGAACACGATATAGAACATATCGAAGTGTGCTTACCGAATATCAGTTTTACACGTTTTAACCAAACCCATAAATTTTATCAAAATGCTGGATTTAATGATTATGGTCCTTATATGTGGAAAAGGATTAAATCTTTTTATATCGACTCAACTATTAATGAAACGGAGTAATCTAATGAAAAAGATAATGATTATGTCATTGGTATTGAGCATCCTATTCACAGGACTTATACCATCAATAGCTTTTGGGAAAACTATCAACAATAATAATTGGTATCATTCTACAGTAGGTCCAAAGCTTACTGATTTTAACAACGGTAAATATTGGATTGAAAAAATC
>JAQBPP010000268.1 GCA_028287455.1 Bacilli bacterium
ATGCAGGCAACACTCGTCCTGTCGCCATACGTCTCGATGAAATACTGGATGGATACATCGCCATACCTCCCTTATTGAGTAAAACCCCGTACTAGCCTTATTAAATCATACGAACTACATAGCGTAAAGTTTCATCCCTGCCCAGAAAAATTTAGACAGAAATCTCAAATTCCTGCCACTTGTTATTATAGTCAATAGTTACTTGATCTATAAACCGTAATACATAGCGGTCGATTAAAAACGAAATTTCCCGCACGGTTTCACACAAATCATCTTCCTGTGGCTCATCCAGAGCCAGCCGCACTTTGACAGCACCTCAACCTGGTAAAATCACAATGCGCACTTGTAAATTCGGCTCGCAGGATTCTGCCTGAAGCTGTTTGATTTTGCACGCTGCTGTCTCTGTGACCTCAATCACTCGCTCCCCCGCCTTCCCTTTGCTTGATGAGCAGCTTCATCTTATTGTGGACAGCTGCCAACGATTTTTCTTCCATTTCTTCAGTGGACAACCAAATCAGCTGCTGATCACTGTCACCTGCGGTATTGTCAATCAACTGTCCCATCCAGACGGAAACTTGCCAATGCAAATGGGAGAAAATGTGGTCAACCTGAGCGACTGGTTGCAATTTCTCGACTTGCTTATGAGTAATCCCTAATTGCTCTACATAGTCTTCCAAAGAAAGTTCGTGCTGCGACCAGGTTGGAAACTCCCACATTTTTGCCAGCAGCCCTGTATCGGGGCGCTTTCTCATCGCCCATTTCCCATCTGGCCGCTGCAATAAAACCGCGTACATCGGTGAAAGCCGCGGAGCGGATTTTTTCCCTTTAACCGGAAGCTCTCTCTGCATCCCTTCTGCGAATGCCATACATTGCTGCTGCACGGGGCATTCGGTGCAATTGGGATTCTTTGGCATACAAACGACTGCACCTAACTCCATCAGCGCCTGATTAAAATCACCCGCAATCCCTGGCGGGATCAAGGATACGGCGAGCCCTTCGAACAGCGCCCTGGTTTTGGGCTTCGAGATATCCTCCTGAATTAAAAAAATCCGCGATAACACACGAAAAACGTTTCCGTCCACCGCAGGCAGCGCTTCATTATAGGCGATTGATAAAACTGCGCCTGCAGTATAGGGACCCACTCCGGGCAGTTTGGAAAATTCAGCCGCAGTTTTAGGTACTACGCCGCCATATGATGCAGCTACCTCCCGGACAGCTGCTTGCAGATTGCGCGCACGCGAATAATACCCTAACCCTTCCCATAGCTTCAGGACAGTCTGCTCGTCCGCCTCCGCCAAAGCGTGGAGGCTTGGGAACTGCTCCACAAATCGGTTCCAATACGGGATCACCGTCTCTACGCGCGTTTGTTGAAGCATAACTTCCGATACCCAAATGGAATAGGGGTCCTGAGTTTGTCGCCAAGGAAGTTCCCGCTTCGACTGCATGTACCAGGTCATGAGGTTTCGACTGACATCATTTGCGTTCCGCTTGTAGGCAAAATCGCGCATTTCCGACAAGCTCATTCATCCTTTCCGTATGAAATGATTTCATTACGGCAATAATGGAAAACATAGGGGGGAGTCTCATGAAAGAATATGATTTATCACCCAACGAAATCGTGAAGGCTTGGAGTGCCACTATTTTAAGTTATCTGGATAAACGCCAGGCTGAGCGAAAAAAACAACGACAACCGCACAAAGGGTTGTCCCTCCGGGAGCATTTGTTCGGACAAATTCCATTATGGATCGCAATATCCTATCGGTACTACCGGAAAGGAAAGTGACCATCCTCATGAACACCGATTTTGAAACGGCCGACTTAAACGAAACCATGCTGCAGTCTCTAAAGAAACTGGAGCACACCTTAAGTGAACAAGCAGGCGAAGATATTGTTTTAATCGCCTACAGCAAAAGTGATACAGGGGAGCGGCCGCAGCAGTCCGCCGAATAGCATCATACTACAGCGGCACCCCTCAGCAGTGGGAGGGGTGTTTTTATGTGTCTTAAGTTATTTGTTTCTAATTAAACTGATCGTCCACCATACAAATAAAACTACAATTGCGGGAATCTGCAACCATCCCAGCCAGTAAAAAAACTCATCCCAGAAATGGCTCCATACCGCCACAAGCCGCCATCCTCTCGCATTTGGAGCTACTTCAAGTTCTCCGGATTTAACTGCATCAGTTCTGGCACAACAAATAATCCATCCTTGCGAATCAATAGATCATCGAACCAGATTTCACCACCGCCGTATTCTGGTCGTTGGATGCAAACCATATCCCAGTGAATAGCGGATTGATTGCCGTTGTACGCTTCGTCATAACACTGTCCGGGCGTAAAGTGAAAGGATCCCGCGATCTTCTCATCAAACAGGATATCTTTCATTGGATGCAGGATGAACGGGTTTACTGCAATCGAAAATTCTCCGATGTAGCGCGCACCCTCATCGGTGTTTAATACTTCTGTAATTCGCTCTGAATTATTTGCGGTTGATTTAACAATTTTCCCATTTTCAAACGTTAATTGTACATTCTCAAATGTGAATCCGTTGTAAGGGGACGGAGTATTAAAACTAATCTGCCCGTTGACAGATTCTCTCACTGGCGCAGTGAATACTTCTCCATCCGGAATATTCATCTCACCGGCACACTTAATTGCGGGTATGTCCTTGATCGAAAACCGCAGGTCAGTGCCCGGACCTGTGATATGCACTTGATCGGTCTGCAGCATTCGATCCACCAGCGCATCCATCGCCTGTGACATTTTGGAATAATCCAGTGTACAGACATTAAAATAAAAGTTTTCGAATTCCTCGGTGCTCTGATTAGCCAGTTGAGCCATACTGGGTGTGGGATACCTGAGCACTACCCATTTGGTTTTTTTGACACGCTGAAGTGAATGCACATGGTGCTGATAAATCTCATTGTATTTCTTCATGCGATCGGAAGGAATATCAGAGAACTCGGAGATGTTTACGCCGCCGCGCACTCCAATGTAAGCATCCATCATTTTCATCTGGTGCAAATCCATCTCTTGCCAAGCTTTGAGCTGATCATCGCTTCCGCTCTTGATCAGCTCCCGCGTAACTTGATGATCGCGCAAGTTCACAAACGTACGTCCGCCTGCCTGGTGAACATAGCGAATTAATGCCTTGACTAACATATTTTCAATACCGAACGCTTCAATCAACACGTTTTCGCCCGGCTGCACATGAGTAGAATAGTTAACCAAAACAGAAGCCAAACGATCGATTCTGGGATCAAGCATTCAATCACCCTCCAATCCTAATAAGAACACACTTAATAGGATGCCACAATACAATTTAAGTAGCCATCAGTTCATAAAAAAAGAACGATGGCTAACTATCGTCTGCCAGTTTCTGCCCAACTCAAATTACACTGTATCGAGTGATTGATATAGCTGGCCAAGCGCCGATACCAACGCTTCCTTATCTTGCTTGCTGAAGCCGGCAAACACTTCATCCAGGAAGAGCTGTCGAGGCCTGTCGATGGCATTCATAAAATCGATTCCCTTATCAGTTATAATCACGTTTGTAACGCGACGGTCAGTTGGGTCTGCAGTGCGTTTTACATACCCGTCACGTTCCAGCCGATCAATCATTCCGGTCATATTTGCCTTGGTGACAAGCAAGTTTTTGCCCAATTCCGTCATTGTCATACCGGCTTCTGCCTGATAAAGAACAGTTAATAATGACCACTGCTGCTGGGACAATCCGTATGCACCAGCCAGTCGTTCACTATTGCCATGCCGAATGAACAAGTTGTTAATCCTCATGACATCTTGAGAAATCTGGAAATGCAGTTCTGCATCGGATAGTTTCATGACGATTCCTCACTCAACTGTCAATTTTTGTACTAAATCCAGTGTACCACAAAATGGATACCCTGACACAAGTATTCGACAAGCTATTTTCATGCAACCTATTGAGCAGGAGGTGGTTAGAAATGTGGAATCGAATGGATGGAGTCATGGACGTATTCCCTGGTCGCAGACGCAACAACGGCGGCGGAATGAACACGTTTACCGCCATCGTAGTTGGCGCTGGAATCGGGATCGCAACATGGGAAGTTATGAAACGCAGAGGCGGCATCAACCAAGTGATGAACCGTGCAACAAACTCTAACCAAGACTAACACGAATGAGGGGGGATGACCCCCTCTCACTTGGTGGCTACCATGATCGCCCCGTCGCCAGTGGTCACTATCACCGCATAAGTGCCATCATTCATCGTTTCAGTTACATGCGCTCCGCCTGGTGTAGACGAAGCGGTTACCGTCGGTCCTTTAACAACGCCTCTGCTGGAATAGCCGTCAAATCGAAGCGAGGAAGTTTTGGGGATCTTGATGCTTACCACGCCTTTGTCAGAGTGCAGCTTTAAATCTCCGGAAACGGACGTATCCACCGAGATACTGCCCTCTTCGGTAGTTGCGGTAACACCTTCGGAAGCATGCACTACATCAATTGCCCCTAGCCCTGATGTAAGCGTAGATTCGCCAAACAGGTTGTCTGCATGAATCGGGCCGCTTTTGCAAATGACCTGGCTTTTGCCCTGAATATCATGAAGCGTCACGTCGCCTAGCTGGGAATTGGCCACAATGTTGCCAGTGATATGAGATAAGGTCACGGAATCACTGTTTGCGTTGATTTCTACATTGCCGCCAATATTGGACAGAACAGTTTGTCCCTCGCTTTGCCGGACAGACACCGCCCCGCCAATTTGATCCGCCGTTACATTTCCTGCATCATTGGAAAAAGTAACATCTCCATCGACCGTATTCACTACTTCATTTCCCATTCTTCCATCTAAATAAACTGATACTGACTTAGGTACTGTGATCTCCAGATCAACGCGTGTAATCTGGTTGTTGTCAGCAAATGCAGTGGGCACGGAGATCTGCAGATCCTCTTTGTGATCGATTGTTGGCATGATGGTTTGAATCAACTTCTGTACAGCCAGATCATTTACAAGTGATTGCGGCAAAATCACCTGCAGTTGGCCTTTGACTGTAATCTGGTTAGTTTGCGCACCTGTAACTGTAATTGAGCCATGCCAATTTTGTATGTGCACTCTGATGGCCTGATCAAGCGGCATTGTCTGTTCGGGTAAATCCACACTGCGGTTGCGAAGAGAATTGAGAATATCAGTCGCGACCGATGAAGAATGTTCGTTTTGGAATTTCGTCACTACTTTCTCCGACGTAGTAAACACAAATCCAATTACAATGGCGAGCGTCAGCAAACTGATGCTGCGGTAGTCCACTCTGACGCGTTCCGCTGTTTTATTGCGATAATTAAAATAAAATGCCCATAATACTTCAGCACCAATAGCCACCAGCGCGAGCGGCCAGAACGGTTCAATTCGATTAAACCAATGATGGTGGAAGACGGTGTCAAAAGAAAGAACCAGTCCTACACCCAGCAGAACAATGCCAGACGTTAAGGTTCCAATTCGTCTCATGCAAAAACAGGTTCCTTAAATGCTTCTAATTTTTTCTTGGACAGTTCATCGATATCCGCATGCAGTGAGTTGCCGTCAGAATCCATCGTGACAATTGCAGTGAATCCATCCACTTGCAAATGCCACATCGCTTCAGGTATGCCGAATTCATCGAGGAAATCCACACCGTCGACGTTCTTCACGCACTCAGCATAGTACTGAGCGGCTCCCCCGATGGCATTGAGATACACGGCTCCTGATTCCTGCAAGCCGCGCAACGTTTTCGCGCCCATGCCGCCTTTGCCGATTACTGCGCGAATGCCAAATTTCTTGATAATGTCAGCTTGATACGGTTCTTCCCTGCTGGACGTTGTAGGACCTGCTGCTTTGACATGCCATGTGCCGTCTTCATCCTGGAGCATGACGGGTCCGCAATGGTATAACACACCGCCCTGCATAGAGACAGGCGAATCGTGATCGATCAAGTATTTGTGCAGCGCGTCTCGCCCCGTATGCATGGGCCCATTGATTACCACTACATCGCCTACTTTTAGCTGACGAACTTGCTCTTCCGAGATAGGCGCTTGCAATACGAATGTTTTGCCGTCGCCGTTGTTGTCGTGATCTGCGGCCGCTTGCGGCTCATAGACTTGAACTTCGTTTTCTTCCCGGTATTGCCACTTCGTGATTCGGCCCGTAGCCGCGTCGAGCTCAATGCCAAGTCTGCGATAAGCCCAGCAGTTATAGGCCACCGATACAAAGAAGGACGCTGGCAGACGGTTGATTACTCCTACCTTGCAGCCCAGGAGCGTCACGCTTCCGCCGAAGCCCATCGTGCCAATTTCCAGCTGATTCGCAGTTTCCATGATATAGTTTTCGAGCTTGCCGAGCTCTTCGATCTGATTCACATCGTAAACCTCTCGCAGCAATTGCTCCTTGGCCAGTTCATACCCGGTCGTACGGTCGCCGCCGATGCCGACACCGATAAACCCGGCAGAGCATCCTTGCCCTTGCGCTTGATAAACCGAATGCAGGATGCACTTGCGGATTCCGTCCAAATCACGGCCCGCTTTGCCAAGACCTTCGAGTTCAGTCGGCAGCGAGTACTGAATGTTTTTGTTCTCGCATCCGCCGCCCTTCAGAATGAGTTTGACTTCAATATAGTCCTTTTCCCACTGTTCAAAGTGGAACACAGGTGTTTCCGGTCCGAGATTGTTGCCTGAGTTTTTACCGGTCAGCGAATCTACTGAGTTCGGCCGCAATTTTCCGAGCCGGGTCGCTTCAGCGATCGCCTCCTGTACCTGACGTTTCATCACGATCTGGTTCGCCCCGACCGGGCAATGAATGAAGAACGTAGGCATGCCTGTATCTTGACAAATTGGCTGCGTCGTTTCATGAGCCATTTGTATATTTTGCGCAATGGTAGACAACGCCAGCGCTGATCTGGTTCCTACCTCTTCTTTTAATTTAGAAGCCGCGATCGCACGTCGCACGTCTGATGGCAAGTTGGTGGAAGTTGCTATGATCAAATCCAAAATACTTTGTTTAAAGTGTTCCATATAGAAGCCCCTTTCGACAGCTGCTCTACTGCATCCATCCTTGATTGTACCACAATTTCCTTGCATAGCTAAAGCAGCCTCCATCAAGAATTGACAGAGACTGTAGCATGGATGAATCTATTTCTGCCCTGCAGGGCTTGTTGCATAGCTGGCAGTCTGATAGCGATTCAACTTAGGCTGCTGGCACTTCCTGCAAACGTAGGAGTACTTGGGATTAGTCTTCACAAACGCATACTCCCTGTCCTTCGCCACCAAGACAGCAGGCGTATTGCAATGGCTGCAGATCACTTGAATGTCCTCCATCTTCAGGCCTCCCTGATCCATCCGATCATCGTTTCACTTATCACGATATGCATATGGCAGAGCCAGTTGTCCTATGTTCAGTTTCGCGCAGCTTGGTAGCCGACGGCCGATTGCCATCCTGCGTATTTGGTTAGTCTGTCCTGTTCTTTCATTGTTGGGGCAAAGATGCGGTCCACCGACCAAAGGCCCGCGATTTCCTGCCGATCCCGCCAAAAACCAACTGACAATCCTGCCAGCAG
>JAQBPP010000299.1 GCA_028287455.1 Bacilli bacterium
AAAGCAGAGGAGATTTTTGCTTATGTGCTGAGGGATATGACCGATCCGGATGGCGGCTTTTACTCGGCGGAAGATGCCGATTCGGAAGGGGAAGAGGGCAAGTTTTACGTCTGGACAGTAGATGAAATAAAAGAGGTGTTAGGCGATGAGTTAGGAGAACTCTATTGCAGCTTTTACGATATTACTGAGCAGGGCAATTTTGAGCATCACAACATCCCGAATTTAATTCGGACCGATTTGGACGATTTTTGCAAACAGAACGACATTAATCGGGACGACTGGCTGGCGCAGGTGAAGCAAGCAAACGCGCAGTTGTTTGCCTACCGTGAAGGGCGAATTCATCCGTATAAAGATGATAAGATCTTAACTGCTTGGAACAGCTTGATGATTGTGGCTTTGGCAAAAGGGGCTCGTATTCTTGGCCGGGCCGATTACCTTCAGGCTGCGGAGCGGGCAGCGACGTTTATCAATCAAAAGTTGACCCGCAAGGATGGCAGGCTGCTTGCGCGATATCGCGAGGGACATGCCGCGCACCTCGGTTACCTGGACGACTATTCATTTTGGGTGTGGGCACTGCTTGAATTGTACGAAGCCACTTTTGAAGAGAGCTATTTAAAACTCGCGATCGACTGCAACAAGGCTATGATTGAACTGTTCTGGGATCAGGAACGAGGCGGGTTTTATTTCTATGGAAAAGATGCGGAGGAGCTGATTGCACGGCCCAAAGAGCTTTATGATGGCGCGATTCCGTCAGGCAATTCAGTTGCCGCACTTAACCTGCTGCGACTGTCGAAAATGACTGGGGACAATAGGCTGGCAGAACTGGCGGAGCGGCAGATCCAAACTTTTGCGGGTGAAGTGGCGGAGTATCCGACCGGGTACAGTTTCTTTTTAATCGCGCTGCAATTTTGGCTTGGGCCAACGCGGGAGATCGTGATTGCGGGAGATCCGGCGCAACCTGACACTGCGGAGATGATCGCTGTAGTCAGGCAGCAATACTTGCCGCAAGCAGTAGTGCTGTTTCATCCGGAAAATGAACGCGCACCAAGAGTGGAAGAGCTCGCTGAATATATTCAAACGCAGCGTGCAGTCGGAGGCAAGGCTGCCGTCTACATTTGTGAGAATTTTACCTGCCAGGCACCGCAGATTGATCCGCAGGCTGTCTTGGATAGCATAATCCGCAAACGCCCATGAACCAAATTACCTGCTCGTACATATAGGTGTAGAAAGGGTGATTTAAACCCCACCTAAGGAGGTAATGGAACATGGTAGCACTTTCCGGGTGGATGCTCACTACGCTGCTTGTTGTTCTGATTGTGATGGGCCTTAATTTACTCATCGGACTGTATAAAGGAATTGCCACAGGCAGTTTGAGCATCGCAAAAATGCCAAACTTTCTGCTGGGAATTCTGCACTATGTAGCTCCGCTGCTCATTTTAGCGCAATTGACTACTCTTGATCCGACCGGGATTTTGGTAATGATTGGCTACTACGTGGGCGGAATCGCAGTGGTATTGAAGTATTTGGGCGATATTAAAAATAAATTAGTGAAATAATGTCCATGCCTTACTCGCTCAGTTGCAGGCAAAGTCGCTCGTAAGGATGGACATTATTTCACCTGACATTTACAAAAAGAAAAACGTGTCCATGCCTTATTAACTCAGTTGCAGGCAAAGTCGCTCGTAAGGATGGACATTATTTCACCTTCACATTTACAAAAAGAACCCGGAACGGACGAGTAATTTGTCCTTTCCGGGTTTTTCTCAGAGACCCATTTGTGCATCAACTTCGTTGAAGAAGTAAGAATCTTGACCTTCGTAGCCTAATCTCCAGATGGCGACACCAGCCAAACCGTGCTTTTTGGCCAAAGAGGCTCGGTCTCTTGCGGTATCCGGACCTTCAAACCACACAGTATGAACAGCCCCATTTGCATCTTTATAGGTGAAGGTATATTCATCGGTTTGCACGTCTATCGTTCGCGTAACGCTGTACTGATTCGCAAGGCTAACAGCGGCGGCTTCACCGAAAGCTTTTGCCGTCAGTTTATTCGTGGTTGGATCTGTCCACCAATCGTAACCATAATTGCCAATCCCCAGCATCACCTTTTGATTTGGAATATGAGCGGTCGCATATAAAATCGTCTGCTCAACCCAATCGATCGGTGCAATTGGACCAGCTGGTCCGCCGAACCAGTTGAAATCGTACGACATGATAATTACTTCGTCACACGTGGCTCCGATGCTAGCGTAGTTGTACGCGGTATAAGATGAATCACTCGTTTTAGCTGGCACATCAATTGTAAGTATCAATTGATTCTTTACCAGCAACTGGTGCAGCTCTTGTAAAAAGAGTGTGAAATCAGCCTGATCGCTTGCGTGCAGATTTTCCAAATCAATATTCACACCGCTGTAATGATTCAATTGCACTGCGATTAAAATGCTAGTCTCCAAATGCTGCCGAAGTGAAACAGATTGCAGCACGCTAGCTGCTAATGTCCCATCAAAACCAGCAGCGTCTGTATAATTGCTCACTAGAAGAAGAGGTGCTATTGCATTGGCATTTGCCGATGAAACCGTGTCAGTCGGAATGCTTCCAGACAAGTCGCCGTTGGAGGTAATGTGATCGGTAAAAGTAGCCACTTGATTAATTTCTTTGGCATACGGCGTCATTGACAGCCCGTCAGTGAAACCGAGAATTTTACCTTTGTAAGATGGAGCAGGTGTTGTCACTGGCGGCACCGGAGTTGTCGAAGGTGGCCTTACTTGCAGCACCTGATCAATGACAATGGCCGTTTCGCCGCGTGTAATTGAATCAGCTGGCCGAAAAGCGTGTGTATCAGGGTCGCCATGCACGATCCCCGCTTCATAAAGCGCATTGATGTAATCCTTCGCCCAATAGTTGCTGGGTATGTCGGTGAAATTGCTGGTTCCGCCTGGTGTAAGATCCAGCAGGTTGCAAATCATCGCTGCCATTTCTGCACGGCTGATAGGATCATCCGGATGGAACAGTCGATCCTCTTTGCCGTGGACAATCCCGCGTTGTTTCAACGCGCCGATTTGCCTTTGAAACTGGTTGCCCACAGAGTCAGGGAACGTATCTGAACTGTCATCCGGAATGTTGTACGCCCGGGTCAGAAAAGCTGCAAACTCCCCGCGTGAAATCGGCGACAAAGGATGGAATGTGTGGTCTTCATATCCTCTTGTGATACCTTTGTTATACAAATTAATGATACTTTGTGGGGCATAGTACTGACTAATATCGGTAAATGGAAGACTTTGATCAGAAGCGAACCCACTAGAAGCTGGCGATAACGCTATCAAAACGGAAAATATTGCTGAAATAGCAACTGGATTACGCATTAGATCTCCTCATGTACTAGAGTCTTGTCATTAATAGATCTAGTATAAGGGCTGGTAGATCCAAAATCCTACCGGAGATTGTTGCCAATGCACGTCCTACTAGTAAATTTCTGGTCTGCGATCTTTCAAGACCGGCATTTTGGAGCGGATATCGGCTACTGCTGCCAAGTCAATGTCAG
>JAQBPP010000060.1 GCA_028287455.1 Bacilli bacterium
ATCAGTCAATGACAGCAGGTCCTTTTTCCGTAACAGATAAGAAAACGCTTCCACCAAGCGGAGATAAACATGATTATATCAGCATGGGACCTTATTGGTGGCCAAATCCAGAAACTGACAATGGACTGCCTTACATCAGGCGTGATGGACAAACATATCCGGGTTCTCGTACTAATGATAAAACAGACATGGGTAAAATGAGATCTAATGTTGAAACGTTAGCACTAGCCTACTTTTTATCCGGTCAGGAGCGTTACGCGGAGCACGCTGCAAACTTGTTAAAAGTGTGGTTTTTAAATTTGGACACCAAAATGAATCCGAATTTGAATTATGGTCAAGGCATACCTGGCATTTGCGAAGGACGAGGAATCGGCATTATCGATACAACAGGATTGGTACATCTTGTAGAAGCTGTAGAATTAATGCGTGACTCGCATGCATGGACAGACAATGACCATCAGCAACTTCAGACATGGTTTCGGCAGTATTTGCATTGGCTGCTTGATAGCCAGCATGGCAAAGATGAAAATGCAGCACAAAACAATCATGGTTCTTCCTATGCAATGCAAGTCACTGTATTCGCTCTATTTGCGGGAGAGCGTGAACAAGCGGAGCAAACGGTTGCGAGCAGCTTGCCCTATCGGATAAAATTGCAAATTGAGCCCGACGGCCGTCAGCCATTGGAACTGGAGCGTACCGCAGCATTAGGTTATTCCTCTATGAATTTGTCGATCCTGTTTCACATGGCGCAAGTGGCACACCAGTTGGGACATGACTTTTGGCATTACGAGACTGAGGACGGACGCAGTCTTAAAAAAGCGCTGGACTGGTTAATTCCCTTTATGACTGGAGATCAGCCATTTCCTTATCAGCAGATAAGAGAACAATCTCCGGTTGTATTCTTCCAATTACTCAGGCAAGCGGCTGTTGTCTATAACAACGATAAATATGAGCAAATTACGAGCAAATTGTCGGGATTGCAGTTAGACGAGCAAAGAATTCAACTTCTTTATCCATTAGTATAACCAAAGAGAGTGGAAAAGCCCCTTGGAGTAACTACTGCCAGCGGGTTTATTTGTTTTTAACATGGTTATTCCAAAAATTACAGTGCAAAAAGGAGGGATTTGTTTCGTATAGTGTTTGTAAAGCCAAACACGGAGGTTTCTATGCGCAGGTATTTAATTGGAACTGTTCTGATAACAATTGCAGCTTTTGTTCTTATAACTGTTACAGCGTTAACCTTATTTACCACTTTCAGTAAAGGGTTTGACCCAAGCAAACTGGAACAAGCTACAAAACCGACTGTGGTCGAAGATGTATCGAACAAGACAGCTTTTCAAATTCAACCGCCTGGACCGCAGACGACTGCGTTATCTGACATACCGCTGAATCTGCAGCATGGGTTAATTGCGATTGAAGACACACGTTACTACGAAAATAACGGGATCGACTTTCGCTCTGTATTGAGAGCGTTGTATGTGGACGTTACTCATGGATCAGCAGTACAAGGCGCTAGTACAATTCCAGAACAATTGGCCAAAATTGTTTACATGCAGGATGAAAAAACAATGACGCGCAAAATCAAACAAATTGTGTATGGCATTGATATCGAACGAAGCTTCACCAAAGATCAAATACTTGATTTCTACTTGAACCAGGTTTATTTGGGGCATGGCGCTACTGGTGTAGACGCTGCTGCAAGGGTCTATTTCAACAAACCGGTTTCACAACTGGATCTGGCGCAATGTGCTTTGCTTGCGGGTCTGCCTCAAGCACCTTCTTACTATGATCCCTATGTGAACAAAACGGATGCCACTAATAGGCGCAATGAAGTCCTGCAGAAAATGCTGCAGCAAAAGTACATTACAGATGCCCAGTATCAATCTGCGGTAAACGAACCTATTCAACTATCGCCTGGTGCTCAGCCCAATGATCAGGTGCCGGCTGAGTTTGTATACTATCGGGATTACCTTTATGAAGAAGCGGACCAACTTGGAATCTCTGCTTCTATGTTGGCCAACGGAGGTTTAACCGTATACACTTCTTTAAACCCGACTTTACAAAAGGCCGCTTATAACGCTTATCAAAATCCAGCCTATTTTCCGCCTGATATGGCGGGGAGCAAAGCGCAAAGCGGTGCTGTTTTTCTGGATCCGAAAACGGGCGGAATTGAAGCATTAATCGGGAGTCGCGGTACTTATGTGGAACGCGGACTGGATCATGCGACGCAGATCAACAGGTCACCGGGATCTTCCATTAAGCCGCTGTTGGTTTATACCCCAGCAATCCAATCCGGAAAATACAAGGCAGATTCCCTGCTGTTTGATGGGAATTTTAATCAGGGTGGCTATAATCCGCACGATTGGGCTACGCATCCCACCATAAACGGATATGTAACATTGCGGGAGGCACTGGCCATGTCCTGGAATGTTCCTGCAGTTTGGCTGCTGCAGCAAATCGGCATTGATAATGGAATTGCTTCCGCTGCAAAAGCCGGGCTTAACTTCACCGCAGCAGATCATCAGAAGCTGGGCATCGCTTTAGGGGACATTTCACAGGGGTCTAATCCATTACAAATGGCAGATGCCTACAGTGCATTTGCGAATCACGGAGCCCGGCTTGACGGGCATGCAATCACCAAAATTGTTGCCGATAATGGTGCTGTGATTTATGATGCACTGCCTAAACAGACTACTGTTATGCCAGACTCCACGGCCCAAACTATGGTTGGACTGCTGCAAAATGTTGTAGTAAACGGGATTGCCAAACCAGCCCAGGTTCCGGGGTGGGCAGTTGCCGGCAAAACGGGTTCTACTGAATATGGCGCTCAGGATCGGGATCTTTGGTTTTGCGGCTTTACCCCTACTGTAGTTGGATCGATCTGGATGGGTTTTGATACTACAGATGCCGACCATTATATTCAAAACCCTTCGTCTGGGGGAACTGCCAGTGGACTGCCTGCTGGACTGTTTTCCGCGATCTTGCAAGCAGGATTAACGGGCTCTGGCCAACAGTTTTCTGCGCCCATCAACGTTCAGCCAGTTCCTACTCCTACTCCTGCACCTAACAATAACAATGTAAAAGATAACACATACGGGAAACAGCAGGGGGATCAGAAGGGGTCAGGCCAACAGAAGAATCCAGGCCAACAGCAGAATCAAGGAGATCAACAAAATCAAGGTATGCAAATTTTCATCCCCCCCGGCAATGGCAGACATAAGGGAGATTAATACTGATAGTAACGTTTCAATATGAATGGGGATGCACTACTCCATTCTTTTTTTTTGCTTGGTTTTAGGAGACAACTCAAAAGATTGTGGTTGAAGACAGGTTCGCAATAGCATAAAATTTGGATAGGAGAGGGAAGAGAGGCGAACGCACAATGAGTTATCGCGACCTGCCAAGGTTTTGTACTTCATGACTTCTAGTCAATCTAGTAAAAAGTTCATCGGTTGTGTATTCGGATTCATACTCATATTTGCAATTATAGGGATACCCTTTTTCATCATTCTACTGAAAAATGTAGTCACTGCTTCAGGTTGGCAGCAATGGCATTCTTTTTTTTCCTCAGCCCAATCCATTTTCATAGCGATACTCATTGAAGCTTTTCCTTTTGTCCTGTTTGGCTCGCTCGTATCGTCCATCATTCACGAATGGATCAGCACCGATCAACTAGCGAAATGGGTGCCAAGCAATCGGCTGGTTGCGGTATTTTCCAGCGGTTTGTTAGGCTTACTCGCTCCTGTGTGTGATTGCGGTACGATTCCTGTCGCGCGAAGTTTACTGCGCAAAGGGGTTCCCAAAGCAGCAGTGATTGCATTCACACTTGCTGCACCAATTGTAAACCCGATTACTCTTATTGCCACTTATTTTGCATTTGGAATGGATTGGAAACTCACACTGGTCAGAGGCTTATGCGCTTATTTAATGGCCTGTATCATCGGATGTGCTGCTGGTGGTCTGAAGAAATCGCAGGTGACCGATCCCTCTTACTCGCGAGCAGAATTGGCCGCAACTTCGGAGCCGGGTACCACTGGTGGACATGTGCACATTTCACTTGCCGGCAGGTTTAGCAGGATTACAGATCATATCTTATCCGAGTTGTTTGGGATCATCGGCTTTTTAATTTGCAGTGCTGCAGTCGCTGCTGTCTATCAAGTCTATCATGCTCAGCATTCATCGTTCGGACAGCTCCACACTGGAGTTGCAGCGGTTCTGTCGATGATGGGGCTTGCGATCCTGTTTTCACTCTGTTCGCAAGCAGATGCGTTTGTGGCCAGATCGTTTGCAGCGTCGTATCCACCCGGAGCTGTGCTTGCATTTCTAGTAATTGGACAGATGACCGATCTGCGTAATCTTTTTCTTTTACCTAAAACGTTCGGGCGAAAATTAGCAGGGAAAATGATAGGTTTATGTTTGGTGCTATGCTTCTGTTTAGGGTTGATCTATTAGATTCGAAAGGGGAATTCGGGTGCGCACAATGGCTGTTGATTCTCCCAAACTGTTAAAAGGACTGCTGCTGTTTCTGTTTACTGGCTTCCTGCTTCGACTGCAAGTGTCCGGGCACATTTCTTTGTTAGTGTCGCCGATGATTGCAACGATTGTTAAATTGTCTATGATTCTACTCCTTATTCTATTAATCCCGGTTTTTATTTCATCGTTTTCAATTCGAACAGAAGGTCAATCCGCTCACCAGCACGAGTTGCATGTTCACGGCCAGCACGAACACTGCGATTGCGGACATGACCATGCATCTGCACAATTATCTGGCTCGAGCAAATTCTCGCTAAGCTTGTTTTTTGCCTCACTGATGATCGGATTCTCCTGGCAACCCGTGGCTCTGGGTTCCAGTATGATCCCGCAGTCCACGACTGGAGTTTCCACCTCTAAGGCTGTCTCAACAAGTGCGGATCCGACATCCGTTAATCCAGCTGTGAATGCCAATGCCCAGGTCGTGGACCAGCCGGAGGGGGCAGATTCTCAGGCATCGATTGCGATGAGATTTGCAGCAAGTCCTGATCAATATCTGGGTAAGCAAGTGACTATGGATGGATTTGTTTTTCATCCTTCGGGTTTGCCAGATGATCTATTCATACTTACCCGTTATTTTGTGTTTTGCTGCATTGCGGATGCCACGCCGATTGGCATCGCAGTTCAGACGCAGGTTGCGCAAACGTTCAAGAATGATGCTTGGGTCTCTGTTTCAGGCGTCATCCAATCAGGTGACTTGCAAATACTTAATCGATATGCGCCGACCGCCTGGTACCAAGGGCAAAAATCATCTCAACTCGGGCTTCCAGAACTAATTGCCAATTCGGTTAAAGTCATTCCAACACCTGCTGCGCCTTACATGTTTCCACGATAATAGTCATATAAACGTAAATCTATCATATGAATAGGAATAACTACGAGAGTTGAAAGAAGGTCACTTTGTGAGCAGTCAAAGAGTTTCTTCTCCCCGTTTTTATTCTTATTCGGCTGGATCGGCCGCGGCGAAAGTGCTGTGTGGTTTGCTCGTGGCCGGAATTCTAGCAAATCTAGCATTTTCTAAATTGCAGCCGGTGTGGATGGCAGCCTCCGTTCGAAACATTCGCGATGATACGCTGAAGACGGCGATTGGTACACAGCTGCCTTTGAATCAGACGTCCATGCAGCAAAATTCTGCTGCGGACAAAGGGGCTAACCCCTTGATGCGCACGATCATTAGCTTTCTTGCAGGTGTAGATATCCGCAATCCCGCGTCTTTATTAGGGGTGAATGTACCTGGCATGGCGAGCCTCACTACGAATCTGCAAGGCAAGCAGGTTGATAATCCCCCGCCGTCAGTCAGCGGCAGTGTATATGCTGCTGCACCGGGCAAAACGAGTCCAGCTCCGGATGCGAAGGCGCCTGCACAACCTGTGGTCTATATCTATCACACGCACAATTGGGAGTCTTTTTTACCCGATCTTGGCAAACCGTATTTGACCGCCAGCCTAGCAGTAGATCAAAAAATCAATATTACTCAAGTAGGCGCTCATTTGACTGCAGATCTGAACCAGCAAAACATCCAATCCATCCAAACAGCGGTGGATTACTGGAGTGGCGGTTACAATGAGGCATATAATAATTCTCGCAAAACGGCCATTGATGAACTGAAAAAGTATTCTTCCATTCAATATGTTTTTGATATCCACCGCGACTCGGATGTGCGGGATGTAACGACCACGAGTTATCATGGGCAGGCGATGGCGCGCGTGCGATGGGTAATTGGATCGACAAACCCGAATTGGAAGGTTAACTATAAATTCGCTGTGCAGTTGAATAACACGTTAAACAAGTTATACCCAGCTGATCCAGGCCAACAACCGATTTCCAGGGGAGAGCCGTATACCCGATTTTTTCCAGAAGGCAGCCCGGATGATTCCAGGTACAATCAGGATCTGAAGCCTGATGACGTTCTGATTGAAATTGGCGGTCCTTATAATTCAATTGAAGAATGCAATCGCACCGCGGATGCATTGGCTGAAGTGATCAAGAGTGTGGTTGCAGCGGGTACAACTTAAGTAAGCAGGAAGTTTTGTGATCAGGAGCGTTCCAAACGCTCTTCTTTTTTCGTCCACTGATGGTCAAGAAAGTAAATGCATCACTTTTTAAAAAAACGCAGTTTCTGTGGTAAAGTAGTTTTATGCAAGTAGGAGGGATCCATTTGATTATCGATGAGATTAAGCGAACCGCAGTCGCTGCTGCAAGGCAAGCGGGCGCTTTGATAAAAGAGAAAAGCGGCAAAAGCACTACACAGACTTTAAAATCAAACGCGTTTGACTTGGTGACTGAAGTAGATAAAGAATGCGAACAGTTAATCAGGGCCTATGTGCAGAAGTCATTTCCAGACCACTCTATTTTGGGTGAAGAGGCGGTCGAACCAGGCTCATACGCATCTGAACAAGCGGTGAAACAAATGCAGTATGCAGAATATCTTTGGGTCATTGATCCGATCGATGGGACGACGAATTTTATCCACGGGTTTCCGGCATCGGTGGTTTCAATCGGCATCGCGCATCAAGGTGTTTTAATTGCCGGAGTCATCTATGATCCGTATCGCGACGAACTGTTCACGGCGGGGCGGGAGCAAGGTGCATGCTTGAATGGGCAGAGAATTCAGGTGTCTGGGGAGGCTGCGCTGCAGCAATCGATCCTGGCTACTGGCTTGCCCACTGCGACCCAGGCAAGAAGCACGAATATGGTGGGGCTTGCGAGCCTCGCACACCACATACGAGCAGTGCGCAGTGTGGGTTCTGCAGCGCTGCATATGGCTTATGTAGCTGCCGGGCGATTAAGCGGCTTTTGGGAGATTGATTTAAACGCCTGGGATTTATCAGCGGGCAGTCTGTTGGTTCAGGAAGCGGGCGGTAGAGTGACGGATACCAAAGGGGAGGATTATCACCTGGGTGTCCGTCATATTGTTGCCACCAATGGGCGCATTCATAGTGAATTACTGCACGTTTTAAACGAATGGAACGCAACTGGGTATGAGGAGACTGAACAATGACACAGCTTTCAGCAAGCAAAGAGTACAGAATTCCTTTGTTTTGTATTGTCACGATGCTTTATTGGTTTTCTATGTACACCTATGTGCCGATTCTGGCAGCCTATGTGGAGCAGTTGGGGGCTTCTCATAAAATGGCGGGCATTATTGTCGGTTCTTACGGCTTCACGCAAATGCTGTTGCGCATTCCGGTAGGCGTATATTCTGATCACCTGCATAAAAGAAGACTCTTCATAAATTTCGGATTGTTTTTCACGCTGTTAAGCGGCATTGGATTATGGTTGTCAAAAGACCTTAGTTTCATTTTGCTGTTTCGTGCATTGGCAGGGGCGGCTGCTGCCACCTGGGTCGATTTCACTATTTTATTTACCAGCTATTACAAGAAGGAAGAAACCACTAAAGCAATTGGTACGATCAGTTTCTACAATTCGATTGCACAAATGGCTGCTATGCTGCTCGGAGGGTATCTGGCCGAAAAAGTCAGTTGGCAATCCCCGTTTGCTGCAGGTGCTGCAGTGGGGCTTATTGGGTTGATCGGCTCGTTTTTTCTAGTTGAGAAATATGAAGAAAGTGCAAACAAGCTTTCGGTGAAAGAATTGGTTCATGTGATCACAGATCGAAGTTTGCTTGTAGTATCGCTGCTGGCGATCTTATCGCAATTGCTCACATTTGCAACCGTTTTTGGTTTTACTCCTGTGTTTGCTGAGAATTTAGGCGTATCGAAGTTTCAAATGGGGTTGTTAACTGTTTTCTCTTCATTGCCTACTGCAATCGCTTCCTTAATTGGCGGTCGCTATCTGGCACAGAAAATGGGTGAAAGAGCTGTGATTACATGGGGATTTCTCTTAATGGGCATCTTTACAATTACGATCCCTTTCACTACAGGCTTCTGGCTGTTGATCGTCACTCAAGCGCTGTCGGGCTTAGGCAGAGGATTGTCGTTTCCACTTCTGATGGCGCTCAGTATCAAAAACACTCCTGTCCAGAAGCGTGCGACGGCAATGGGATTTTTCCAGGCCATTTATGGACTTGGCATGTTTGTCGGTCCCGTTCTGATGGGCTTCATGGGTGATATGGTCAGCTTAAAAGAGGGATTTATTTTGATAGGCGTAATAAGCTGTTTGACCGCTTTGCTTTCTCAACTTTTTATCCAAAAGAGCAAAGGGCAGTCGGGTCAAGTGGCGCAAATTGGATAAAATTGGTTTAAATTGAGAAGAGGAATTTTGAATCCGATATCGAAACTAGTATTCAGCCGAATCCAGTGGAATTAATCGCTGGTACGGGGGACTTCTTTTTGGGGTGAATCATCTTTGATGTAGGGAAAAAACCTCTTCCCGAACCCGTCAACTAACCTCGGAGGCAGCAGGAGGAGAACTAGTGAATCGGATTCAAAAGGGTTTTTTTGTCATGGGCACTTTATGTGCGCTTTCATCTGCCTCGCTTTCAGCACAAGCATCTGACTAC
>JAQBPP010000307.1 GCA_028287455.1 Bacilli bacterium
ACTCGATGATGAGTCAGGTGATTCTAAAGGCTCCCAGCAATGACAGGCTGCCCTTTTTGCTTGGAAATCCAAGCATCAAGCAGGAAGTTCTCCCCTATTTTATGGCACGAATCGTGGATGTCAAAACGTTTCTGGAACTCTATCCCTTCTCCCAAGCTGATTGTAACAGCTCGTTCCGATTGCAAGTGAGCGACACGTTTGCTCCCTGGAATAACCAGACATTCTCAGTGGAGATTGATCGAGACGGTCATGCGGCAGTGGAAACACTGACCGGTAAGCAAAGTGATGCAATTCCTATCCAAGTTTTAGATGCGGATCTTTCATGTGATATTCAAACATTAACAGTCATGTTGATGGGCTATCAACGACCGTCATTTTTACATTCGATCGGTCGATTGTCGACAGAATCCGATCTGATTGAACAGTGGGAACACAGAATTCCCCACAGCACAACCTATTTAGCCGACTTTTTTTAATCGAATTAAAGACTGAACCTGGGTTCACGCTAAATGCGCTGACCCAGGTTGCTTGCTAAATTCTACGTTTTCATTAAAATTTGCGTATTCTATTCATCCAGATCGTCGAGCCCGTAAAAGAGTCTATAGTATTTCGATAATGTGAAATCTGCATCAAAGCCTGTGTTGAATATGGGGTCAGACAGCAGCCAATCCAGTCGAATTTCATTTGAGGCTAACGTTTTCGGTTGAGCAGTTGAGTAGTAGCGCACTTTTTCCATTGGAATTACTTCTCGTGTTCTTTTCATATCTGTAAATCCGCCGCGATAACCATATCGCTGGGTCCAATAGTACAGACCTTCCATCAAGTTTCCGAGTATTCGATCCTCATCAAATACAACCGAATAGAGTTCTGTTTTGATTCGTCCAATATAATCCACAGATCCGGACAAGCCTACACGCAACCCAAGGTCAATGGCACGCATTTGTGCAAGACTAGGACTCATAAGACACTCTGGGCCAATCAATGCAAGCGCTTCTCTTGTGATTCCGTATGGAGGGAGCAGCATCGAGGAAGTCCCAAGGTCATTTCTACTGGCGGTGATGTTCATGAACCAGTTTCCAATGTGTGCCGCCTGCATTCCTTCCAGTTTGCCTTGATAGCGGTTGTGGTTATTAATGGAGATATCATGTTCGCCCAGTTTCATTTGCAGAATAAATGGCTCTAAGTCCTCTGCATCAATTGGAATGTTTGTGTCATGAAAAATAAGGATACGACCAGTTGCATTCATGCTGCCGATTGCGAATGCCACTTCGTGGCCAACGTATTTCTTGAACTCCACAAATGGTATTGCATAGGTTGTTAAGATGTTGCGCTCGATATCTGTCCCGTCATGAAGAACAGCCTGTATTTCGATATCAAGCGTTGAAATGTCCTTGAGCAATTGAGTCAGATAATTACTGTGCCGTGTGACCGACAGGACAATCGAAAGGGGGCGAGTTGATACAGAAGAAAAACTTTGCAAGGAGCAGGCCTTGGCAAACACTCTTCGTTTCTGATTCCCTCTGCGGAATCCTGCACGTTTACCGGCTGTGGCTAACAGATAATGCAACCCCTCTATTGAATCGCCATGCATCCTCTGGTAGGCTTCAGACATTTTTTCATTGTCTCTTTTTAAATGGCTGTACCTGTCCTTGTTAATATCCAGTACATTAATTCGAGTCGGCACGTCAATGGCTAGTCCCTTGTCAATTGCCAAACAAGTTGCCAATAAGGGGTCGGCCAGAGCGTCTTTGCCAATGACATTTAATCCATTACCGCTGAAGGCGTGCGGGACTGTCAGCGCATTTTCTACTCCGAGGTTACGTCTTCCTTGAACCAAGTTTGAAAAATATCGGTCAATAGAGGGTTCATCAGGCTCTGGATACCGGGACAACCAGTCCAGGCTGTTGAGTGCCAACGCAGTCCCTTTTTCAATGGACACAATTAACGGAAGCACGTCTTCCGCGGGTAAGACGATGTCCGCATCAGTAAACAAATAGATGTCTGCATCAACGTGCATAGCACCAACTGATCGCCCGATGTCATTTCCCAGTGGGTCTGCGAATTCAAGTACCTCTGCGCCTTTATCGCGTGCTATGCTAGCGGTATTATCTGTCGAACCATTGACGACAACGATGATTCTGTCTGGATCCAGCCGCGAGATTTCGTCCAACACTGGTCCCAACGTGTCTTCTTCGTTCATTGCAGGAATAATGACTGCAAGTCGCTTCGTTTTGTCCCGTGAAACTTTAGACGGCACCAATGGATTTGTATGATCGGTCATTATACGGTACCACCTTCACTTTTAAAGTATTTATTGTTAGAGTCAATCCTTCGCGCAGCGACACGATCGTTGCTGCTGAACTCGTCAGTTTGACACCTCCAATGTTCTGATTCGTCAACAAATAACACCCCCTCTCTTGTTTAATGGACAAGGTATGTTTCCCAGGTTGGACTTGCTTGGCATATCAACCCATTTGTCAAAAAATGTACGCTTTCAATAACACGAAATCACACAGCCTGTCGAATGGGAATAAGAAGAAAAACATTCCCCACCCGATTGGATGGAAGTCGTATTAGCATGCTATGTCCAATAGACATCTCCGGCATGATATATTTGACCTATTTTTAACCTATTTTTATCAGAATAGAGATGCTTGTCTAAAACCATTGTGGACTTGCTCACGTAGGATACTTTGAATTATTTCCGAAGGGGTGGTCCTTTGATGACTGAGCTTTACAAACTAGCAATTATTGGTTTAGGCTATGTGGGTCTTCCATTGGCGCAGTTGTTTCTAAAGAAAGGACATAGCGTTTACGGAATTGATCTTGATACTAATAAGCTCCAAAAGTTAACGCATCGAAAAAGCTATCTAACCGATTTGTCGGACGCCGACATCATCGACATGTTCAATTGGAAATTTAACATTGGCAATTCATTCGATGCAGTTTCAGACGCTGATGCAGTGATCCTGTGTGTTCCAACTCCTATCGATGCTCAAACAAAGCCGGATCTAACCTTTGTGCGAGGTGCCATGACAAGTGCTGCCCCGTATTTGCGAGCGGGTCAGTTAATTATCCTGGAAAGCTCCACTTATCCAGGCACGACCGAAGAAGAGCTGCTGCCGATCATTGAAGAACGCGGACTAAAGGTGGGCCAGGATATTTCATTAGCGTATTCTCCAGAACGGATTAATCCCGGACAAGATGTATTTCGTTTGCAGACGATTCCCAAGGTAGTAGGAGGAGTCACTGCGAAATGTACAGAATTTGCCAGGCAAGTCTATCAAGCGGTATTTGATCATGTGGTCGTCGTATCCTCTCCTAAGGTGGCGGAGATGACCAAATTACTCGAAAACTGTCAGCGCTTTGTCAACATTTCCTTTATGAATGAGTTGTCAATGATGTGTGATCAAATGGGGATTGATTTGTGGGAAGCCATTTCAGCCGCTAGCACGAAACCCTACGGTTTTACTCCTTATTACCCGGGTCCTGGAATAGGCGGGCATTGTATTCCTGTTGACCCTTTATACCTGTATTGGAAAGCGAAGCAAAACAACTTCGAAGTTGAGTTTATTGATTTGGCTCACAGAATTAATAACAAAATGCCTGAATTCGTTGTGAACAAGGTGAAGAAATCCCTGCCGAGACCTATTGAACAGAGTCGAATTCTGGTTGTAGGCGTCACTTACAAAAAGGATGTCAACGATTTGCGTGAGTCGGTAGCCCCAAAAATCATCCAAGCCCTGATTGATGCAGGTGCAAAAGTGAAATTTTATGACCCTTATGTCAAGGAACTAACTTTGGATGGACTAAAAATGTCTAGTACTCCACTCAATCGCAGGTCGGTTTCCGGGCATGATTGCACCTTGATTTTAACCGACCATACCGGCATTCCTTACCCATCCATCGTCACCCATTCACCGTTAGTCTTGGATACACGAAATGCAACAGGCCATTTGAAGCATCTTGGCAATGTAATTCTAATGTAGGGGCGATTACTGATGAAAATAGTAGTTACAGGTGGAGCAGGATTTATTGGTTCGCATCTTGTGGAGCGACTTTTGCAAGCGGGTCACCAAGTGGGGACACTTGACAACCTTTCAACAGGTCGTATTGTTTTTTTAACAAACGATCAGTATAAGCATAATCACACGCTGGTACAAGGGTCTGTGACCGATCGCGCTTTGTTGGAAAAATTGATGGATCAGTGTGACGTAGTCTTCCATCTGGCCGCCATGCTCGGCGTGAAAAATACAGTTGAGAATCCGCTGCAAATCATCGAAAGCAACATTGACGGTACACGAAATGTGCTGGAAATGGCTTACAAAAAACACGTCAAAGTAATTTTTTCCTCTACTTCTGAAATCTATGGCAAAAATCAGACTCTGCCTTTCCAGGAGAGTTCAGATCGCGTGTTAGGCCCCACATCCATTCATCGTTGGTGTTACGCAACGGCCAAAGCGCTCGATGAACACCTCTGTTTCGCCTATGCAGATAAAGGCTTACCGGTGACGATTGTCCGCTATTTCAATGCTTATGGCCCCAGGCAAAGTTCGTCCCAATACGGTCAGGTCGTACCAAGATTCATTACTGCCGCACTTAAAAATGAACCGATTGAGGTCTATGGCGAGGGTACCCAATCCAGGTGTTTCACTTTTATCGACGATACCGTTTCTGGCACAGTGTCCGCCATGGAGCCCAAGGCAAATGGCCTTGCGTTTAACATTGGATCCGATACGCCCATCACCATCTATGACTTGGCACACTTAATTGCGCGATCTGTTGGATCCAGCTCCCCAATCGTCAAAGTACCCTATGACAAGGCCTACGGTCCGGGATATGAAGATATGCCAGCACGCATGCCCGACTTGTCACGTTCCAAATCTATCCTGGGCTACGCACCAACTGTTTCCCTGCAAGATGGATTACAACGAACAATCGCCTGGTACCGCGATCACTTGAACTAACTAGTACGGTCCTGGAGGTGTACTGTATGAAGGCAATCGTGACAGGAGGGGCTGGATTCATTGGATCTCATCTCGTCGATAAGCTCATTTCCAAAGGGGCAACTGTTTTAGCAGTCGATAATTTAGTCAGCGGAATCCTGCAAATGTGTCTCCAAAAGCTGTTTTTCACAATCTGGATGTCAGAAGTCCTGATTTTAAGGAATTGATCCTGCAGGAGCGTCCGGAACTTGTCTTCCACCAGGCAGCACAAGTAGATGTCCAGCGCTCGATCCGCAATCCCCAGTATGACGCAGAGATGAATATCATCGGCACAATCAACGTCCTGGAGTCCTGCTGCTCCGCAGCTGTGAAGAAATTGATTTATGCTTCTTCTTGTGCCGTCTATGGAGATTTAGCAGTGGACAAAATCAGTGAACAGGATTCCACCCATCCGATCTCCTTTTATGGTGTTTCCAAATTGACACCAGAATTGTATATTCGCATGTTTCATCAGTTATATGACCTCAACTATACAATTTTACGCTATTCGAACGTGTATGGCCCCAGGCAAACGTCCAAAGGTGAAGGCGGCGTGATCGCTATTTTTGTAGATCGCATCAAAAAAGGTCTGCCTCTGGTGATACACGGAGACGGTGAGCAAACACGTGATTTTATTTACATCAAAGATGTAGTGGAAGCCAATTATGCGGCAATTCAGTGCGGGGATAATCAAACGATTCATGCGGCAACCGCCAGGCGCACATCAGTGAATGAATTGGCCACGATGCTGAAAAACATTCATGGCGCTCCGATTGAGGTGAAATATGGGGCCGAGCGGCCAGGCGATATTAAGCACAGTTGTCTGGACAATCAAAAGGCTCTGCAATTTTTAGGCTGGAAACCTCGTTATTCTGTCTTATCTGGTTAAAAGGAAACCTACAGCTCGATCATGGGGAAGAATTGAGATAGGGTATGACGAGGGCTTACGCCCTCGGACTCCCCGTCAAACCGTAAGTGCGGATTTCGCGCATACTGTTCCGAATCAGCTCCTGATTGATGTCGTCCGTCTGGCGTTTGTACAAACAGTTAGTCACTGCCAAAATATCTGGCTTCCGGATGAGCGAAAACCATTGCGGTCACTGATGCTTCAGGATCCATCATAAAGCCCTCTGTTAACTGTACCCCAATGTCCTCAGGATGGATCAGCCGGAATAACTGTTCCTGGTAAGCGAGATCAGGACACGCAGGGTAACCGTAGGAGAAGCGGCAGCCCTGATATCTCGCTCCCCAGATCTGTTTCATCGTGATATCTGCCGAATCCGGGAATCCCCACACGTCACGCATCATTTGATGAATACGTTCAGCAAATGCCTCAGCGAGTTCGAGCGCCATAGCTTGAACCGCATGTGAACGCAAGTAGTCACCGCGATCTTTCCACTCGCCGGCCAAATCCCGAATCCCTTTGCCAGCTGTCACTGACAAAAATCCGACATAATCCATGACTCCACCGTCTACAGGCCTTAGATAATCTGCCAAGCATAAATAAGGCGGCTTATCCTGACGAGGGAAAGAAAACGTCTCCAGCACCCTCGAGTGATCGTTTGGATCATAGATCAACACATCATTTCCCGACGACTGCGCTGGGAAAAACTGATATAAGCCGTTGGCCACAATCGTTTTGTCTGTAATCGCCTGAGCCAAAAGTTCATCAACAACCGCTTTTAATTCCAACGCCTTTTCATTGCCTTCAGCCAGCATTTCTTCCACATTGCCCCGCAGACCCAAGTGTCTGCCAAACAGCATCAACGGGTTCACATAAGGATACAGGTAGGAAAGCGGATAATTGCGCAGAATATGCTGCGTAAGATCGGGCGGTACAAACACTGGCGTATCCTGCCTAACGGACGATCGCTTCGGTCTGTCATCGACAGTCGGCTGAACTGCAGTGGACGATGCTCCTGCTTCCATAACATTGGAGCCGATACTTTCCCGCAATTCAGCAATGAGTTGTTCTCTCAGTTGCGGATTCGTAAGTCTATTGGCCAGATCCAGTCCATCCATCGCATCCTTGGCGTACAACACGAGTCCTTCATATTCAGGCGCAATGCGTGTACGGGTGAATTTGCGTGTCAATGCAGCGCCGCCCACCATGAGCGGAACATCAATCCCGGCAACGCGCAGATCCTGCGCTGTGATTACCATTTGTTGCGCAGACTTGACCAACAGTCCGGATAAGCCAATCGCATCCGGTTTTTCCCGCCTAAACGCACTGATCAATTCTTCCGGCGGCACTTTGATGCCCAAATTCACGATTTGGTACCCATTATTCGATAGAATAATTTCGACCAAATTTTTCCCAATATCATGGACATCCCCTTTGACAGTGGCCAGAAGTATTTTTCCTTTTACAGTAGTCTCTGACTTCTCCATAAACGATTCCAAATAGGTGACTGATGCTTTCATGACTTCCGCACTTTGAAGCACTTCCGCCACAATCAATTCATTGTTATTGAACAACCGGCCGACTTCTTCCATGCCAGTCATCAAAGGTCCATTGATAATTTCCATCGGCGCATACTTGTCGAGTGCTGCCTGCAGGTCCGGGATCAGTCCCTCTTTGGTCCCTTCCACTACATACGCAGACAAGCGTTCCTCCAGGGATAAATTAGAGATCGTTTCCTTTTTGACGACTTTTTTATCACGATAAAAATTAGCAAATGCAGACACGGATTCGTCACTCGTTTGGAAAAGTATCGCTTCTGCCAACCGGCGTTCCTCGTCTGGGATGGAGGCATAGCGTTCGAGCTTCTGCGAGTTCACAATCGCGTAGTCAAGGCCAGCTTTGGTGCAGTGAAAGAGGAACACAGAATTTAAAATTTCGCGCCCCGCAGCCGGCAAACCGAATGACACATTGCTGATACCCAAAATGGTTTGACAATCAGGCAACGCTTCCTTGATTAAACGGATGCCTTCCACCGTTTCCATTGCTGAGCCAATATATTGTTCGTCCCCTGTTCCGCATGGAAATACTAGCGGATCAAAGATGATATCCTTGGGATTTAGACCATATTTGCCTACAAGTATGTCAAATGAACGCTTCGCAACTTCCAGCTTCCGCTGCCGTGTAACTGCCATGCCCTGCTCATCGATGGTACCTACAACAGAGGCAGCCCCGTACCGGTGTATGAGCGGAACCACTTGCTGAAAACGCTCTTCTCCATCCTCCATATTAATGGAATTGATAATGGCCTTGCCCTGGGAGTATTTCAGCGCAAGATCAATGGTATTCGCATTGGTGGAGTCGATCACCAGCGGTACTTTGACCTTATTGACGACAAATTTAAGGAACCGTTCCATATCCTCTGCTTCATTGCGATCAGGGTCTTCCAGACAAATGTCAATGACATGCGCTCCACCCTTGACCTGGTCGCGAGCAACCTCAGAGGCTTCCTCATACTTTCCTTCCGCAATGAGCCGTTTGAATTTTCTGGAGCCAATCACATTGGTCCGCTCTCCCACCAGCAGCGGACGATTGTCAGGCTCGACAAACAATGGTTCAATGCCAGAAACCGCAGGCTGATGTTCACTTGCTGGCGTTCGCGGTTTAAACTGCTTCATGGTTTCTGCCAGCAGCCGGATATGCTCCGGAGTAGTCCCGCAGCAGCCGCCAACAATGTTGACCCAGCCATGTTCCGCAAAACCGGCCATTTTCTTCGCCAAAGAAACTGGAGACTCATGATAATGGCCATTCTCATCCGGCAAACCGGCGTTCGGATAACAGCTCACTGCACACTGAGCAAGCCCAGACAACGTTCGGATATGGTCTCTCATAAATTCCGGTCCAGTGGCGCAATTAAGCCCGATGGCAACCGGTTTTAAATGCTCCAGCGATAGATAAAATGACTCGATCGATTGGCCAGCGAGCGTAGTCCCCATTGGTTCAATGGTGCCAGATATCATCACTGGCACCTTGCGGCCAAACTGTTCAAACGCGAGCCGAATTCCAATGCCGCCTGCTTTAACATTCAAAGTGTCCTGAGAAGTTTCCAGCAGCAGCGCATCGACTCCGCCGCGCAGCAGCGCAAGCGCTTGCACAAAGTAATGCTGCACCAATTCATCAAAAGTGATCCCGCCGGTCACCGACAGCGTTTTGGTTGTCGGCCCCATTGAACCCGCAACAAACCGGGGCCAATCCGGTGTCGACCATTTGCGCGCGGCATCTACTGCAAGCCGGGCAGCCGCACTATTTAGTTCGTCCGCCCTGTGCTGCAGACCAAATTCAGCCAGCACCAGCGGTGTGCCGCCAAACGTATTGGTTTCAATTATATCTGAACCGGCTTCCATATACGCCTCATAGATTCCGCGTATAACGTCCGGACGGGTAACATTTAGCATTTCCGGACAGCCTTCATACAGCTCTCCGCCATAGTCCTGCATGTTTAAGTCTGCCTGCTGGATCATCGTGCCCATGGCACCATCTAAAATAAGTATCTTCTGTTTTAATTGTTTCTCAAGAGTCGTTTCAGGCATTGGATTCCCCTTCTTTCTCTCCGGCCATGCCTCTTTATCGCGCTTATTCAATAATCATAGCAAACTAAAGAACTAGTGGAAACATCAAAGCGAGTGTGGTATCTTAAATTTGTCAAGTGATCACTTAAATGGAGGAATTCCCAATGCATGCATTTTTGCCCAACTTACTCTGTCTGGAGATTATGATTGGAGGACTATACATCCTGTCGGTCTACAACTTCGTTCAGATTCGGGCGATGTTTAGAAACAGACAAGCACATCCTGCACAGCTGGCGGCTTCCCGTGCTCACACGACTGAATTCAGTTCTTCGCCTCAGCCTAAACGCGTCGTAGCGTAGCTGCTAATTCAGACGTTCATTGTTAGAAGTGAGCCCGTTCCATAGATTCAGTGTGTCCTTGACCGGCATACGCAGTAACAGATGGGATGTATCGCGACCATAAGTTCAGTTCATTAACAATCGCAGCTAAGTCAATCATATCTGTATTCAGCTGGCAAAATGTCTCAAAATTCACATCGGTATACATTTTCTCGATCAGCTGCAT
>JAQBPP010000311.1 GCA_028287455.1 Bacilli bacterium
CAGTTGTCACTGGGGCAGCATCTGGAATTGGCAGGGCGATCGCCATCCGATTTGCAGTGGAGGGAGCTTGTGTTGTAGTTAATGATATTTCCGAATCTGGTAATGAAGTAGTGGACGTTATTCATAAACTCGGGAGGCAAGCGCTGTTTGTTCAAGCAGACATCCGAACGGAATCCAGCGTAAATGAACTTATGCAAAAAGCCAGCTCCTATTACGGTGCACTGCATATTCTTGTCAATAATGCGGGAGTGTCCGGCGGAAAATCGGTTGTGGCAGCTGGAGAAGAAGAATGGGACCGCTTCATGAATCTGAACTTAAAAGGAGCCTGGTACTGCTGCAAATATGCGATTCCACTCCTGATCGCAAGCGGCGGCGGAAGTATAGTAAATATCGCTTCAACCCATGCGTTTCGCACTCAACCGAACCATTTTCCTTATCATTCCGCCAAAGCGGGGATGCTCGCCATGACGAGTGGAATCTGTATCGATTTTGGCAGTCAAGGGATCAGGGCCAACAGCGTATGCCCAGGGTTTATCGAGACCCCGCTTGCCGAAGCGCACATGCGCCAGTTTCCCAATCGGGCAGAGAAAACAAGGATCATGCTTGCCTCTCATCCAGTAGGTAGGTTCGGTAAACCGGAGGATGTAGCGGCTGCGGCAGTATTTCTCGCCTCTGACGAAGCGAGTTTCATATCAGGAACGACCCTTGTAGTGGACGGCGGGCGATCTGCGTGGCAAAAAGCGGATTGATTTTTACTACCTGCTGTGCGAAAGAAGGATGCGGACGAACTCAAACCGTTGGAGGAGAAGCTCAATGAAAATTATAGACGTTGTAGTCGATGTGGTTCGGATTCCACGTCAGACCGGTTTTATTTGCCAGCATGCAATCGTTCAGATCTTGACAAATGAAGGTGTAACAGGAATCGGGGAAATGTCCGATTTTTCCCATTTGCCGAAGTACTCTTTGGATGTAAATGATTTAACGGCGACGCTTAAAGCACAGCTAGTGGGCCGCAATCCGTTTGAACTGATCACTCTTAATCAAGAGATGTCCGAGTTGTTTCCGGAAACTATGTATTACTACGAGAAGGGGACATTCATTAGGTGCGGGATTGACATTGCACTGCACGATCTCGTGGGCAAGGCGCTTGGTGTCAATGTCAGCACGCTGCTTGGCGGTCGTATCCGAGATAGAATTAAAGTCTGTTACCCGATTTTTCGCAGCCGTACACTGGAGGAAGTGGAAGCCAATGTGGAAATTGTTCGCAAGCGCTTCGCCCAAGGATTTGATGTATTTCGTCTGTATGCAGGCGTAAATGCGGATGCGGATGAAGCGTTCTTATCTGCAGTGAAGCAGGAATTTGGCAGTCAGGTGACCATTAAATCGCTTGATTTTAGCCACTTGCTGGATTGGAAATCAGCGCTTCGCCTTACAAAGAGGCTGCTGCCTTACGGGGTACAGCTGGTGGAAAGTCCGGCGACCCGCAATGATACCGAAGGGCTGCGCAATTTCAGAATGGCCATTGATCTGCCGGTAAGTGAACATGTGTGGAGCTTCAAGCAGCTCCAGGATATGATTCAACGCGATGCGGTCGACATTTTCAATATTGCGCTTATTTTTATCGGCGGCTTCAGCGCAGCCCGCAAAGCTGCATCGGCAGCGGAGGTGGCTGGAAAGGGTGTACTGATCGGCACAACGCAAGAGTTAAGCTTCGGCACAGCTGCTCAAGCGATATTTGGAGCAAGTTTGACCAATTTAAATGCGATTTCCGATCCGACAGGCCCCGAGCTTTATGTCGACGACGTTACAGTAGAGCCTGTGAAATATGAAGATGGGTTTTTAATTGTGCCGGATGCCGCCCGGCCGGGGTTAGGGATGGAGATTGATTGGGCCAAAGTTGACCGGCTGCGCGTGGATGGATTTTCCTGGGGAGATCAAAACGTGGCCAATCTGCAAGATCGAACCAGAGCTGCAAATGAATAGATCAGGAGGAATTATCACCACTACGAATTCAGGAGTGAAGCGCTGTGAAAGGATTAATCAACAAGCTGGGGATTATGAGCTACGTCTATCAGGGGTATACGGCAAAAGAGATGGCAAGCGCGATTCAATCGCATGGACTAAACTACGTTCAGCTTGATCCACGGCAATCCGAACTGCTCGAAGGAGATGTGTTCAGCGTGCAGCGGGCAAGCGAAATTAAGCAGATCTTCGACGATCACGGCATCGAAATTATTGCGTTGTCAGGTTACATCAATCTGCTGGATCCGATTCTCGAGAAACGAGAGGCTAATCTGTCAGTTTTAGAGCGACTGATTGAATTATGCCAAGCGTTTGGCACGAAATTTGTTGCGACGGAAACGGGAAGCTTTCATCCAACCAATCAGTGGAGATATCACCCTGACAATGACAGTGAATTCGCGTGGGAAGCGCTGCTGAAGTCGGTCGACCGGCTGCGGACCAAGGCAGCCGAGCATCGCGCTGTGTTTTTACTCGAAGGCTATGTAACCAATGTGGTCAGCAGTCCAGAGCGGGCCCGCCTGCTCATCGACCAACTGGGCACCGATGGATTGGGATTTATCCTTGACCCATTTAACTACATGACTGAATCCTACATTCAGCACCAGGAGGAAGCGCTTGATCAGGTTTTTCAACTGATCGGGGCATTCAGTCCGATAGCTCACGCTAAGGACGCAATTTACACGGAAAAAGGGTTTGATTCGCCCAGGGCTGGAACAGGCAGCATGAACTGGCAGCTGGTAGCCTCCAAAATGGCGCAGCAGACGCCTGACCTGCCCTTGATCCTTGAGCATTTGACTGCAGAAGAAGTGGAGGAAACGCTTAACTTCATCAAAGGGAAGTTTGCGGAAGCTGTGAGGTGAACACAAGGACCGGACAAGGAGTGTGAGATTTGAAAACCGTGGGAATTGAAGTGAATTATAACATTCCATGGGAGCTGGAGACTGATTATTGTCACCATGGAATCCCATTGTCCAACGGCGTTTTTGGTGCTTTGGTCTGGTTTAAGGACGGCATGATCATGCTGACGATCAATCGTGCTGACTACTGGGATCATCGGGGCGGCACAGTTTTACAAGAGGATTGTACCTACGAGAATTTGAAGCGTTTGTTGGAACAGGGGGATTTCGTCAGCGCCAGTCGTTTATATGCGCCGGTTCTTTTGAACGGCAAGGAAAAAAGGCCTACACGTCTGCCGATGGGGCGTTACGAAATCAAACTGAAACCAGGAGTCCAAATTGATTCAGCTGTTTTGAATTTATACGATGGGCAAGCGTCGATCGTTTGCCTAGTCAATGGGCAAAAACAACTGGTTAAAACCACGCTGCTGATCGATCGTCCAGTGCTGCTGTTGACTGGGGTTGCGGATTTGATCGATCAAGTGACAGCGAAGCCTGCATATGATTTCCCCAAGGTTCAATCGTATTATGACGATTTCGGTATTCCTGCGCATGAGCGAATTGAGCAGATTGATGGAATCGGCTGGGTGCAAGAGCTGCCAGCAGATCCCGCCTGCGCAGTTTTGGCTGACAGGTCAGCCGGAATGTTGACAATAGCAGCAGATTACGGAAGTACAGCTGCTTTGGCCAAACAAGCAGTGAAGTATCAACTGGAGGCTTTGCGTTCTGTAGGCTGCTCGGATGCAATTGCTCAAACGAAAAATCATTGGAATCGTTTATGGGCGCAAACAGCAGATATCGCGCTGCCAGATCACGACATCGTTAAGATGTATTATCTTGGCATTTACCGCATGCTCGGAAGTTCCATGCCTGGACAACTGGCACCCACTCTGCAAGGGCCGTGGGCAGAGGAATTCCGTCTTCCACCTTGGAGCTGTGACTATCATTTCAATATAAACGTGCAGGAATGCTTATGGCCTGCATATGGTGCCAACCTGTTATCCAGTTTACAACCTCTGTTTGGCATGATCGATTCCTGGAAACCGACACTAGCAGCAAATGCCAAACGTTTTGTCGGGATCGATGATGGATACATGTTAGGCCACTCGACGGACGACAAGGGGCGGCCAATCGGTGGAATGTGGACCGGCACAATCGATCAGGCCAATACGTCCTGGCTGGCACAGTTAATGTGGCAGTATTATCGCTGATCGCGGAAATAGCCATCGTGGTGCTCATTATCCAGATACAGTTCTTTTGTTTTCCCGGTCATCTCCGTATAGAATTCACAATTGTTTTTAACC
>JAQBPP010000327.1 GCA_028287455.1 Bacilli bacterium
ATGCAGCGGTCGAGGGCTTCTTTGGACCGTTTAAATACGCTCTTGGCAGAAGTTCCGGACATCAAGGAAGCAGGTGATGCAGTTTCACTTAGAGAGGGTTCGTTAGGAATTGATGTGAAAAATTTAACGTTCTCCTATCCGAATACTAATCATATAGCGCTAAAAGATATTGATTTAACGATTGCCCCTGGGCAGACACTCGGTATTGTGGGCAGGACCGGCAGCGGCAAAACTACGCTGATGAAATTGCTTTTGCGCAGTTATGATCCGCCAGCAGATACCATTCGAATCGGCGGTGTGGAGATCAAGAAGATTAATTTGAGGAGCCTGCGCACACAGATCGCTTATGTGCCGCAAGACGGCTTCTTGTTTAGTACAACGATTCGGGACAACATCGCGTTTTCCGACCGGCGCAAGGAGATGGGTCAAGTGACAGAAGCGGCGCGGGAAGCCAATATTTACGACAATATCATGCAGTTTCCCGATCAATTTGAAACGAAATTAGGCGAGCGCGGCGTAACGCTCTCCGGCGGCCAACGCCAACGTACGAGCCTTGCCAGAGGTTTTATCAAAAATTCGCCGATTCTCATTTTGGACGATAGTGTCAGCGCAGTCGATGCGGTAACTGAGAAGCTGATCATTGACAACATCAAAAGCAGCCGTCGAACCAAAACGACGATTATCATTGCACACCGAATCAGTGCTGTGCAGCACGCGGATGAAATTATCGTGATGGATGAAGGTCAAATCGTTCAACGCGGAACCCATGAGGAATTGCTTGCTGCAGGCGGGGTCTACGCTTCTCTCTATTTCATTCAAGGGGAGGGTACGAAACATGCCTAGGGCGACGAAACAGACAGCATTAGAAGAAGAATCAAGGTATACCACCTCGCCTGAAGCTAGGCGTGACGCTTTCCGAAAAATCGTGGGATATGCGAAACCTCATCGCTTTACGTTTCTGTTTATTTTTATCTGTACGTTATTTGGGATTTCGTCCGATTTACTCCAACCTTATTTAATGAAAGTGGCTATTGATAACGATCTGACGAATGCCCGCAATGATCTTCATTTTCTGTTTCTGATTGCCGGAATTTATCTGGGCTTGTCTGTCATCAGTCTTGTGTTTACTTATATCCAGAACAATTTGCTTCAGTATGCAGGGCAAAACATCGTTGCACGAATTCGGAAGGACTTATTTCACCATATTTCCACCATGTCAATGTCGTTTTTTGATAAAAATGCAATTGGCAGCCTGGTAACCAACGAGTCCAGCGACACAGAGACGATCAGCCAGTTTTTCACTCAAGTGATGCTCAGCATGATGCGTGATGGTGTCATGTTGATCATGATTATTGTGCTGATGTTCAAACTGGACGTCAAGCTTGCTGAATATAGTTTGGTCCTAATCCCCATCATTGGGGGCATAGCAGTCGGTTTTCGACCTGTACTTCGCAAAACTTATCAGCAATCGCGCACACAGCTGTCGCGATTAATTGCTTTTTTAGCTGAGAATCTGTCCGGAATGAGCTTAATCCAGGCGTTTCACCAGGAAGAAGAACAGGTTAAGCGATACTCCGAACAAAACCAGCGGTATCTCAAAGCGAACATGCGAGAAGTTCGATCAAACGTATTCTTTAACCGTTCGTTTGATCTGCTTGGAAACTTATCTGTTGCATTTATTGCATGGGTGGGCGGCATGGCCGTTTTCCACCATATGATCAACTTCGGTGTGCTCTATGCATTCATCTCTTATATCAGGCAATTTTTCGGACCGATCAACACGATCACGCAGCAGTGGAATACACTGCAATCCACAATTGTTTCCATGGACCGTCTGTGGCGGATTTTCTCCACACAGCCGGAGGTACAAGATGCTGCAGATGAACAGTTAAAAGTCATCGAACTAGCAAACGTTGCGGGTGCCATTGATTACAATCATGTGCGCTTCGGCTATACGCAAGGCATTGATGTCATTCATGATATCGATCTGCATATCAAACCAGGTGAAATGGTGGGGATTGTAGGTGCGACTGGCGCTGGTAAAAGCTCCATCATGAACTTGTTAACTCGCTTTTATGATGTAAAAAGCGGCAGTATTTGTGTCGATGGCATTGATGTCCGCAAAATGCCGCAGGACCTGCTGCACCGAATGATCGGTCTGGTACAGCAGGAACCCTTTTTATACTCTGGATCCATTGTCGACAATGTGAGGTTGTTTAACCCGGATATTTCGCGAGAAGAAGTCATCCAGGCTTGTATATTCGTCGGAGTCGATCAGTTCATCAACCGCCTGCAAAATGGCTATGATACGAAGCTGTCGGAACGTGGCAGTGGATTATCGGCGGGTGAGCGCCAATTGCTGTCTTTTGCGCGAATCGTGGTGTTCAGTCCGAAGATCCTGATCCTCGATGAAGCAACAGCTAACCTGGATTCACACACGGAACAAATGGTGCAGGATGCGCTTAAAGTGGTCTCAACTGGCCGAACCACGTTGGTCATTGCACATCGCTTGTCCACCATTATGCATGCGGATCGGATTATCGTGATGAAACTAGGTAATATCGTCGAACAAGGAACGCATCAGCAGCTGCTGGATCAGCGTGGGTATTATCAAGAATTGTACCTGAACTCACAGAGAAAAGAAGAAGTAATCGTAGAGGACGTTGCTAAATGCGTTTCGAACGCATAAGTTAACTGTGCAATTCGAGTATAGACGATCGCAGGGTTGTACCTGTGGTCGTTTTTTGTGTTCTTTTTTTCACAATTTTTCTATAATGTATACATTTTTTGTCTTCTATTGTGTTGTCGAAACTAGTCTATTCGTATAAAATACAATTTGAGAGATAGAAGGGGGAGAAGGATGAAATCGTTTGCATTCCCTGGGGGGAAGAAACAGACTGTTCTGTTGATTTGCTCTGTTCTGCTTGGCATCGTTATCGCATCGTTTTCTATGTGGGCGCTCGCTCGGGGCGTTTCTGACAAGAATATAGCATTTGCCAGTGCACAAAATTATCCGCACAGTCGGAGCCAACTGATGGAAGGAGTCCATAATAAGGACGCCGCCAACTATTTCAGCGATCCGGTTCATACCGATCAAATGATGATCTATGATCATTTGGATCAGGCAAAGAAAATAAAATCCAATCAACAAATTCAAATTCCTATTCTAGTTTATCATTCAATAGCAGATAATCCGTCAAACCCTTATTGTACAAATCCAAGTGTCTTCGATGCAGAAATGCGTCACCTGAAGGATACGGGCTATACGACCATCACCTTTGGCGACTTGGAAAGCGCATGGCTGCAAGGCTCGAAACTTCCACAACGTCCGATCATTGTTTCACTGGATGACGGCTACGCAGACAATTACACCAACGCATTTCCCGTTTTACAAAAATATAATCAGAAGGCCACCATTTTTATGGTGACAGGCTTCGCGGCACAAACGATCAACCAGATGAATCACCTGGATTGGGATCAACTGAGAGAAATGCAGAACAGCGGTGTGATCGATATTCAGTCTCACAGTGTTCATCATTTAGATATGACTCAATTATCGGATGAACAACTTAAGCACGAAGTGGTTGATTCCAAGGCAGAACTGGAAAAAAAGTTAGGAAAACCAGTTACAATTTTTTGCTATCCATTTGGGGCTTACAATGACAAAGTAAAGAAAATGCTTAAGGACTCAGGCTATTTGTTTGCAGCGACAACTAATGAAGGAGCTGCAGCCATCGGGCAAGGCGACCTTGCATTAGACCGCTACCATGTAAATGGAGTGGTTACTCCAGCCATGTTCGCTGCCAGATTTCCTTAAGAATAACGAATGAGTTAGACCGTATGCCAGTTGGTATGCGGTCTTTTTATCGTTTATGCACTAGATTCGCGTTTTAGGCGCTGAACAATTCGCTCGATATGTTCGGCCGCCGCGATTTGGCTTAACATGCGATCCTCTTGGCTTTCGGACTTGTCTCCCATTAAACCGACGAACTGGCTCACTTTTAACCCGAGGGCTTCCTGGATGTCTTCATCTGTACCGGTTTGACTCACCAGGTAATAACACAACACAGAATCAGCTTGTCCCATTCTATGTGCGCGATCTTCCGCTTGAGAGTGAATAGCGGGCGACCAGTCCAACTCGCCAAATACGACCACTTTGGCCTTTTGCAAGTTTAAACCGGCAGCTGCTCGCAGAGAAATCATGACCAAATGGGTTTGATCAGTCATAAATTGTTCTTCCGCGGCGTTTTTTTCGCGTGCGGTCTCGCGTCCCGTAATGCGCACGGGGCAATATTCTTGAAGTTCCTCTGTATATGTATCAAATACTGCGTGATGATACGCGAACAGCAGTACTTTTTCACCCGCCTCCAGCAGCATTTTGACGAATGCCGCGACATATTTCGCTTTTGCTATGCCAGTTGCCTGTCTGGTGTCCTCCACAATTTCACGCGTGAGTCGTCCGCGTTGAAATTGATCCTCCAATGTATCAATAAGCTGTGCCTTTTCTATCGCGCCTTGAATTAAATCGTCATACTTGCGTTGATCAAAATCGATTGTTTGCACAATGCGCCGTTTTGCGGGCAACTCCGGCAGCACCTGATCTTTGGTTCGGCGCAGGAGCAACCCTTCTCTCTTCAGAAAATCGCCTAGCAGCGCCGGCTTCTGCACGAAGTCAGAGCCGTAACCTGTACACCATTCCCTGGTGAAGCTCTCCCAATCACCCAGGCAATGGTACTCAATAATATTCATTACATTCCATATTTCACCTGCCTTATTATAAATCGGGGTTCCCGATAAACCGATGACATTATCGCAGCTGCCCGACAGGAGAGAGGCGGCACTGTATTTTTGTGTTCCGGAATGGCGCAATTCCTGGATTTCGTCAAACAATACAGCCTGGAAATTGAATTCGGGCAGTTCCTCTTTCCACCAAGCGAGTAAATGGTAATGGATCATGTAGATACTGGCAGGAGGCAGTTGATAAGGTTTACGGCCTCTGATGACGTGCACAAACGAGTGGCCGCTTTCACTTGCCTGCGCGTGTTCGGTCATAAACCGCGGGATTTCCTTCAGCCAATTGATGACCAAATGCGCAGGGACAACCACAAGAGCCGGATAAGATTGCGTTGTGGAGAGGAAAGACAGGGCCTGCACCGTTTTACCCAATCCCATATCATCTGCCAACAGACATCTGCGATTATGCAGGAGAAACGCCAGGCCTTCTTCCTGAAAATGGGTTAACTCTCCACTAAACCTCAGTGGGCTGACGCGCGTGGGGCTGCGATAAATTTGTTCCCGCCGCACCACGTGATCAATCGTTTCATTAAGAGTTTTCGCCCAGTGCTTCTCATTCAGGATCTGGAGAGGGTAGCGCAGCATGAGCCAATTTAAATCGCCGTTTGTACGTTTGTTGGATTTAAATCTGGCAATTCCGGCTCCGCGGCCATCGCAGGCGGGAAACAGCCGTTTGGCAAGTTCGATCACGCAAGGCTCTCCTTCAATCATCCAGCTCTTATTGCGAGGAATATACTTCAGCGTTCCGTAAATGCGGTCTGTCTGCGTTTGACTTCTAAGATAAGCCGGGATTTCAAAATCGGTTTCCATCAAATTCATAACGCGATCCCCCATAACTTGTGCAGCCCAAAAACATGGCAGGGTTTGCCCTGGATCAGCCGGGCGAGATGAAGGTTGCGGTCTACTACCAAAATGATCGCCTGTATCTCGTCGAAAGCTGCATATCTGGCTAATTGTTCAGTGACCTTTTTTCGGCTCGGTTTCTGCCGGCCTCGTTTTACTTCAATTAGAATACCGCCTTGAACCAGGAAATCAAGCCGTGTTCTCGGGGCTAACCGATACTCCCGCTGATAACTGATTCCGGCGTTATCGAGATGCTCTTGGATTTGTTTTTGTAAACTGTATTCATCAATCACACTGCTTACACGCAATTTGGATAATGCCTGCAGCACTTCCTCGGGAGTAGGTATAGGCGGCCTGATTGCAGTCTGAACGTCTGACATGATGGGATCCTCCATGGACATCGAATAAAGTAGCAGGAATTAAATGAACTTCTGATGAGCTGCACAAGATTTTGATCCATTAT
>JAQBPP010000348.1 GCA_028287455.1 Bacilli bacterium
AGGTTGATGTCGATTTCGCTCTCCTGTTCGTTGAAGTGCTTATGTAATTCCTCATCTGGGAACGACCAGTCAATATCCCCGTCTGGTCCCTCCATGTAGCCGTCAAGCGACACCATCATTGCGTAGATTACTTTTCTTTGAGTTTTGGTGTTTTTAGTCTGATCTGTCATTGTCATTTGTTGATTCCACCTCTCATGAATATTATGTCTGGAGGGTGCAAGTGCAGTTGGATAAGCACAACGTATGCCATTCAAGGAAAAATTGACTGGTAGCATCATCAAAAACAAATTGAGCGATGGAATTTCGCTCAATAATTGTAAGCATATGTGCGTGATATTTTTTTCGAACATGAGATAAAATTTCAGGGGGGCGATTGTCGGTTTGTACTGCTTAAAGTGGTGCTCGAAGCCGGACTCGAACCGGCACGGGATTGCTCCCGAGAGATTTTAAGTCTCTTGTGTCTACCATTCCACCACTCGAGCTGAGGGGGTTGGAGGCGCCACCCAGAGTCGAACTGGGGATAAAGGTTTTGCAGACCTCTGCCTTACCACTTGGCTATGGCGCCTTGCTTCTTCCAATGTGGCATTTGTGACAACGATTATGTTATCACATTTCTCTATGTAGTGACAACAGTAGTCAAGCATTCTCGCGGCGAATTTCCTCGAGCAGCAGCTGATCTTCCGGCGACAACTGCGATTTCTGCAGCAAGTCCGGCCTGCGCTCCAGTGTGCGGCGGATCGATTCCTTGCGTCGCCATCTGTCAATATTCTCATGGTGGCCAGACATTAAAATATCGGGCACCGTCCAACCGCGAAACTCATAGGGCCGCGTGTAGTGGGGATGCTCCAAGAGCCCTTCCTGGAAACTGTCGCGACAAGCCGAGTGTTCGTTGCCTAGCGCACCCGGCAGCAAGCGGACAATCGAATCCGCCATCACAAGCGCCGGCAGTTCGCCGCCCGTTAACACGTAATCGCCAATCGAAAATTCGTGGGTGATGAGATGCTGCCGAATCCGTTCATCATAGCCCTCGTAATGGCCGCAGATAAAAATCAAATGGGCTTCCTGCGACAGCTCTGCTGCATGTTGCTGGGTGAAAAGCTGCCCCTGCGGACAGGTTAAAATGATCTGAGACGAACCCATACTCCTGCCTGTACGCCTGCGCACCACGTCCTCCACAGCTAAAAAGAGCGGTTCAGGTTTCAGCACCATTCCCCCTCCTCCGCCATATGGCGTGTCGTCCACTGATTTATGCTTATTGTCCGCATATTCCCGAAAGTCAGTTACACCAAACTCCACAAGACCGGCAGCACTGGCGCGGGCCAATATGCTGGCGGACACCACCGGGTGGATCATGTCGGGAAACAATGAGATAAAATCAACTGTTAGCATTTTAATCCAGCAGTCCTTCCGGAATTCGGGCTATGACAAGTTTCGCGGGAATGCGCACCTCGAGAATGCAGGATCTGATCACTGGCAGCAGGATGTCGTTGCCCTGCGGTGGCTTCACTACATAGACATCGTTTGCACCGGGCTGTAAAACATCTATAAGCACACCGATTGGACTGCCCTGTTCATCCACCACTTCACACCCGATTAAATCATGGATGTAAAAGGTGTCTTCAGGCAGCAGGGCAAGCTCTGTTTTGGCAACTTTTAATTGACCGCCTTTGTACTTCTCCACATCATTGATGCTGCTCAGATCTTGAAATTTTACCAGTGTAAACCCTTTATGCGGCCTCGAACCCTCCACTGTGAGTTTGATTGGCCCAGCAAGCTCCGCATGTTCCAACGTCAAAACAGATCCTTTGGTGAAGCGCTGCTCGGGAAAATCAGTATGACTGATCACCCTGACTTCTCCACCAATTCCTTGCGTGTTGACGATCGTTCCTACAGTGATCCACGGTTCAGTCAATCTTGTCCCCCCGGTCTCCTGATTTCAGAAACCACTCCATCTTTGATAATAATTTCTTGCCCTTGTAAAACTTGCAGCCAGGAATCGCCGACGTTAACTTCAATTGTGGTTTCCACTTGTCCCTGGGGCAGTTCTTCACCGATTGCAGTTTGCTGGATTTGCGACAACTGCTGCATCATTTCTTCGCGCTTTTGCGTGCGGGTGTTGTGTTCCTCTTCGAGGCGGGCAGTAATGGCCTCAACCGCACCCTGACCTTGTTTGGCAGCTTCATCTAGTGCACGTCTGGATTGAAAATCCAGTTGTTCCAGTTCGATTTGTACTTGGCCGATTGCCTGCTGAATGTTTTTAACAATTTCTCGTTTCGTATCTTCTGTCAGCACCAGTTTGACCGCAACAGGTTGCCTGATTGAAATTGAATTCATTCGCTTCCCCTCCGTAACCTATTTTCGCCGACTTAAATTGTACAAAAACGGAGCCAGGAAACCTGACCCCGCTGCAATTGTTACACAATCTCAAGAGAGACTCTTTTGTCCTTACCGGCTGCGGCAGCCGCCACAACCGAACGGACTGCTTTGGCAATACGCCCTTGCTTTCCGATAATTTTCCCCATATCAGCGGGAGATACAGATAACTCATACGTAATCGTATGATCTCTCTCGACTGCAGATACCCGAACTTCATCCGGATAATCTACAAGCGCTTTGGCAATCACCTCAATGAGTTCTTTCATCGAAGGCTCCTCCTGACAAAGCTATTATTTCGTGTTCTTAAGCTCGTGCACTTTGGCCAAAATACCTTGTTTGCTAAACAGGTTCCGAACAGTATCAGAAGGTTGGGCACCGGTTTGCAGCCATTTGATTGCTTTTGCTTCATCAATATTCACCTGAGCAGGTTGGGTAACTGGATTATAAGTACCAATTTCCTCAATAAAACGTCCATCACGCGGTGATCTCGAATCAGAAACTACCACACGATAAAACGGCACTTTCTTTTGACCCATGCGCTTTAAACGAATACGTACTGCCATAACAATTCACCTCCATCTTAAAGAATATCTATCAGATTATCGTGACCTGCAAAGAGGAAACGAAAACCGTCAGTTAACGGAAAGGCATAAAAGGAGCTTTTTTTCCCTTTTTTCCTTTTTTCATCATTTTCTGGGACATGCCAGAAAACTGTTTCATCATCTTGAGCATCTCTTCAAACTGCCGGAGCAAGCGATTGACTTCCTGAATGGAAGTGCCGCTCCCTTTTGCAATCCGCATTTTCCGGTTATAATCCATCAATTTATAGTTATTGCGTTCCTTCGGGGTCATCGAGCGGATAATCGCTTCGACGCGATTGATCTGCTTGTCATCAATATTGGCGCCTGAGAGCTGCTTTTTCATCTTCCCCATCCCTGGCAGAAGACCCATCAGTTGATCAAGCGGTCCCAAATTGCGTACTTGCTGCAGTTGGTCGAGAAAAAGATCGAGGGTAAAATCCCCTGCCATCATTTTCTTCTCCAGCACTTTGGCCTGGTCTTGATCGAACACAGATTGCGCTTTTTCAATGAGAGTCAGAACATCACCCATGCCCAGGATACGCGATGCCAAGCGATCTGGATAAAACGGTTCGAGCTGGTCGACCTTCTCACCTGTACCGATAAACTTCACTGGACAACCCGTCACCGCACGGATCGATAATGCTGCACCCCCTCGGGTGTCGCCGTCCATACGGGATAAAATGAGCCCGGTAAGCTCCAGCTGCCTATGAAAGCTTTCGGCTACAGTAACTGCATCCTGTCCGGTTGCGGCATCTACGACGAGCAGCGTTTCGGTGGGGTGAACGGTGGATCTAATATCCTGCAGTTCTCCCATCAACGCTTCATCGATATGCAAACGGCCTGCAGTATCGACAATGACGTAATCGTATCCATGCGTTTTAGCATGCGCCAGCGCTTCTGCGGCGATCTTCACCGGAGAAACTTGATCACCTAGTGAAAAGAATGCCGAGCGCGTAGTTTCTGCAAGCACTCTGAGCTGTTCAATCGCAGCAGGACGATAAATATCACACGCCACGAGCAGCGGGTATTTCCCTTGCTTCTGCAGATGCATAGCGAGCTTGGCAGCGTGCGTCGTTTTCCCGGCGCCTTGGAGACCTACCATCAGCACAACAGTGGGAGCCTGAGGGGATTGCTCCAGACGGCTTTGTGCCCCGCCGAGGAGTTGAGTCAATTCCTCATCGACAATTTTAACGACCTGTTGACCGGGTGTCAGGCTGGTCAGCACTTCGGAACCTACCGCGCGCACGCGCACCTTCTCAATAAAGTCCTTGGCCACTTTAAAATTGACGTCTGCTTCAATTAAATGACGCCGAATTTCCTTCATGGCCTCATTGACATCTGCTTCGCTCAGTTTCCCTCTGCCCCGCAGTTTGGACAAAGTATCCTGCAGGCGACCGGCTAATCCTTCAAACATTCAAATTTCCTCCTTCTCTCCTTCTTCTGCGAGCAGTGCCAGCCGCTCACATAGAGGGAGCAGAACCGATTCGGGAAGAGAAAACTGGTTCAGCCATGCCATGGTTTCCTGCAGCGTTCGCTGCCGCATCTCAAAACGTTCTACTAGATGTAGTTTCTGTTCATACTCGAGCAGCTGCGCAGCGCCGCGCCGCAGATGATCATGAACTGCCTGACGAGACACATTCGACTGCCCGGCAATTTCACCCAATGACAGATCTTCTAAATAATACATCTCCATATAAGAACGCTGTTTCGAAGTCAACAGCGTTCCATAGAAGTCATAGAGAAGATTCATTCGGGTTGTTTTCTCAAGCATGGAATCATCAGACATACAGACACATCCAAGCATGGATTCATGTAAACAACAAGTGTTGTTTTAGTGTCAAGTAGTTTCCCTTTACAGCATTATCATACAGAGGTTGGCATGAAAAGTCAAGCTGGGACGAGCAGGTTTACTCAAACAGCGCCTGCACGAAGTCATCAGGGTGAAATTCGTCTAAATCGGTGATCTTCTCGCCTAGTCCAACCCATTTGACCGGGATGCCTAGTTCGTGCTGAATAGCCACCACCACGCCGCCCTTGGCTGTACCGTCTAATTTGGTTAAAACTACCCCGGTCACATTCGTCGCTTCCTTGAAGATGCGCGCTTGATTAATCGCATTTTGACCAGTCGTAGCATCGACCACCAGCAGCACCTCGTGCGGCCCATCCGGGATTTCCCTGGTCAACACACGATGCATTTTAGTTAACTCATTCATTAAATCCGCCTTGTTATGTAAACGTCCCGCTGTATCACAAATAAGCAGATCAGTACCGTCCGCTTTTGCCTGTGCAATGGCATCAAACAACACTGCAGCCGGATCAGCGCCTGGCGCATGCGACACCACCGGGCAGCCTGCACGCTCTCCCCAAATCTTCAACTGTTCAATGGCTCCAGCGCGGAATGTATCGCCTGCCGCCAGCAGTACTTTTTTCCCTTGTTTCCTGTAGTGATGAGCGAGTTTGCCGGTCATTGTGGTTTTACCCACACCATTTACCCCAACCATCATCCAGACTGTAAGCGCGCCACGGCCGAAGTGCATCTCTTGATCCTCGCTCTTCATGAGCTGACTCAGTTCTTCTCGCAGCACCGGGCGCAGCTGCTCCGACTGATCCAGTTTCCGATGCTTAACCTCCTGCCGCAGCCGTTCAATCAACAGGAGCGTAGTATTCACACCAACATCTGCCATCAACAGAATTTCTTCCAGTTCCTCAAAGAAATCCTCATCAATCCGACGGCCTGTCAAGAGCGATCCAATCCGGTTAAAAAATGTTTCTCTTGTTTTGGTGAGTCCAGCTTTGATCCGATCAAACAAGGCCATCAGATTCCCCCCCACTTCCCGCTAGGCAATTCCTTGTGTTTCCTTACTGCTGTGCATGGGCTCCAGATCATGCAGTTTGACCGACACCAGTTTTGATATCCCGGATTCCTGCATCGTCACGCCGTATAACACGTCTGCTCCTTCCATCGTACCACGCCGGTGGGTAATGGCAATAAACTGGGTTTGGGAGGAGAAGGAGCGCAGATACTGTACGAATCTGGTTACATTGGCTTCATCAAGCGCGGCTTCCACCTCATCAAGCACACAGAACGGCACCGGTTTGACATGCAGGATCGAAAACAACAGCGCCATGGCAGTTAGTGCCCGCTCACCGCCAGATAACAGCGAAAGATTTTGCAGCTTCTTCCCTGGAGGTTGGGCAACGATATCAATTCCGGTCGTCAGCTGATGATCCGGATCCACCAGGAGTAAATCAGCTCTTCCGCCGCCAAACAAAGCGCCAAACACATGATGAAAATGCTCCCGTATGGCTGTAAATGTTTCCATGAATCGCTTCGACATTTCTGCATCCATTTCGGTAATCACATCATAAATCTTGGTTTTCGCTTCAACCAAATCATTGCGCTGCCCAGTCAGAAACTCAAAACGTTCCAACTGTCTGGCGTATTCCTCAATCGATCCTAAATTAACATCCCCCAGCCGCTCTACTTCCTGGCGCAACGAATGGACGATGCTCCGGCTGTGCTGCGGATCTTCCGGCAGTGGGTAATGCGCTTTCGCCCACTCAAAAGACATTTGGTATTCAGCAGCAAGTTTTTCGAGCTGTGCGGATAATTCGACATCAGTGCGTGTTAAAGCCAGCTCACTTTGGTGGAACTTAGCCTCAGTCTGCTTGAGCTGATCCCGGAGCAGCCGAATCTGTTCGCCCCCGTCATCCACCGCTTTTTGCAGCAGCGCCCGCTCAGTTCGCTTCTGAACGAGGTTTTGCTCCAACTCGTCTTTTTGCTGTTTTAACAGATTTATCTGAGTTTCACATGTTTCAGTTTCTACGCGTATCTGCGTTAACCGCTCGCTTAACCTGCTGTGTTCCTGTTGTTTGGCCTGGATTTCCTGTTCGATCAATTTTAATCGGTTTTCGTGTCTGTTGACGTTTTCTTGTCTCGAACGCAATTCTTGATCTTTGGCGGCAAGTTGAACCTTAAACTGCGTCAACTCCTCCGATAAATCAGCGTGCTGCGCCTGCAGCAGTTTCAACCTCTGCTCCAATTCGTCCACTTCAGCTTGCGCGTGCGTCACGCGGTCAGAACTGCTCGTAAGCTCTGTCTGAACTGCTGTCGTTTTGTTTCGCAAAGCATCTCGTTCCCCGCAAAGCTGCTCTTTGTCATAAACAACGCCCTCTGTCTGCTCTGATACAGACTGCCACCTGCTAGATAATTCGCGTCGTTCTGACTCGCTCTCGGCAGTTTGTGACCGGACACTTGCCAGCTGTTGTTCTGCCTGCTGAGCTTCTTTGCGCAGTCCGTCCATCTGCCCGTTCAATGTGCTCACTTTCTGTTCTGCAAGCGTCAAGTCTTGTTTTCGTGTTGTGCATTCCGTCTCCAGATCCGCAATTTCACGTGTCCGTGCAAGCAGACTGGTAGAGCGTTTTTGTTCACTGCCTCCGGTCATCGATCCGCCTGGGTTCACTACGTCACCATCCAAGGTGACAATTCGCGTTCGATAATTGACTGAGCGCGCCATCTCGGTGGCCACTTGAATCGATTCGGCTACCACCACTTGACCCAGCAAGTTTTCCAAGATCGTTGTGTACTTACGATCGGTCTCGACCAGTTCACTGGCGATGCCAATATAACCCGGTTTTCGCTCGAGATCCCGACGATCGTCTGCCTGCAGCCTACGCGATTTGATCACATTCAAAGGAAGAAACGTCGCACGTCCGCCGCCTGAGCGTTTTAAATGAACGATCGCCTCTTTGCCTGCAGCGTCTGTTTCCACTACTACATGCTGCAAGCTGCCCCCCAGCGCTGTTTCAATCGCCACTTCATACTTACGAGACACTTTGATTAAATCTGCTACTGCTCCGCAGATTCCTTTGACCTGTTTGCGGTCAGCCGCTTGCAAAATGGCACGCACGCCAGAATTATATCCCCCATATTCCTGCTGCATATCGCGCAGAAGATCAAGCCTCGACTGTTTGGATGCCAGTTCGGTTTGGAATCTTCTGATGGAAGCAAGAAACTGCTCACGCTCTGCCTGTCTGCTGGTGAGCTCCTGTGTGAATTCGTTCAGTTTTTGCTGCAGTTGTACGCTTTGCCCGGTTAGACGTGTTAACTCTTCAGTTTTACTGGTGAGAGTTTCCTGAATCGATGCTGCTCTCACTTCAGCCGCTCGTTCTTCTTCCGTAAACCGTTCAATTCGCCGTTCAATCAATTCCAAATTCGTTTCCAAATTGCGCAGTTCATTGCGGCCCACGGCGGCTTGATTCAAGAACTGGATCAGTTCAGCCTTTTGCGTTTCCAGCTGTTGTTCAACGCTATTTCTAAGCAGCATCGCCTGACCGCTAATCTGCTCCTTATCCATCTTTTCCAGTAAATCCTGGATTGTCAGCTCTACATCCTGTACCGCTTTCAGCTCAGCTGACAGTTCCTGAGCCACTTGCTTTTGTTCCTGCGTCAGGCGCTCCATCATCAAATGCGATTCTTCCAGCAGGTGCGAAGTGGCCGCAATTCGCTCCAGCAGCACCCGTTTCTCGCCTTCCGTTTGCTCCCATTCTGTCGCCGCCTTTAAATGACGATCCTGCAGCGATGTCAGTTCGCTATCTTTTTGATCATACGCCAGTTTTACTTGCAGCATGTCTGCTTCTGCGCCTGAAATGGATGCGGCGCCTGCTGCTGCCAGCTCTTTTATCGAATCAATTTCACCCGAGAGCAGCTTCCACTGAGCATCGAGTTCTTCAATGGTGTAAATGGCTAAAGAGATTTCATGTTCTGCGAGGTCTGCTTTGATTTGCTTATAATGTTCAGCAACTTCTTTTTGCCTGGCGAGCGGTTCGAGGTTCTGTTCGATCTCATGGAGCACATCATGAATACGAACTAAATTTCCCTCTGTTTCTTCCAGCCGTTTTTCTGCTTCCCTTTTCCGTGATTTATAGCGTACGATACCTGCTGCTTCTTCAAAAATCCCTCTCCGGTCTTCTGATTTCGTCGAGAGAATTTCTTCAATCCTGCCTTGGCCGATAATGGAATAAGCCTCTTTGCCAAGGCCAGTATCCATAAACAATTCGGTAATGTCTTTTAAACGACAGGATTGACGATTGAGCAAATATTCGCTGTCGCCTGACCGATAAACACGCCGAGTAACCGTTACTTCGGAAAAATCAAGCGGAAGTGTACCGTCGCTGTTATCCAGTGTCAGGGACACTTCACAGAAGTTCACAGAACGGCGTGAATCCGAACCTGAGAAGATGACATCTTCCATTTTCGAGCCCCGCAGATTTTTGGCACTCTGTTCCCCCAGCACCCACCTGATTGAATCAGACACGTTGCTTTTTCCGGAACCATTGGGTCCTACCACAGCTGTTACACCTGGCACAAATTCCAATTCGGTACGGTCAGCAAACGATTTGAAACCGGTTAGCTCCATTCGCTTCAAATACACGGACAAGGATCCTCCTAGGTCTGGCTGTCTACTTTAGAGAGTGCTTCTTTCGCTGCAAATTGTTCTGCTTCTTTCTTCGACTTGCCTACCCCTTGTCCCTGCACCAACCCATTCAAAAGTACTTGCGCGACAAATTCCCTGCTGTGTGCAGGCCCTCGTTCTTCAACGATTTGATACACAAGAGCCAAATTGGGTTCACGCTGCACGCGCTCTTGCAAAAGTGTTTTATAATCAGTCAGAGCCTTGATCACTACATCGACCAAAGAGAATAAGTGATTCGCGAAAAAGATGCGCACAACGGCAAACCCCTGATCCAGATAAAGGGCGCCAACAAATGCTTCAAATACATCTGCTAAAATTGATGGCCGCTTGCGTCCGCCTGTTAATTCTTCCCCCCTGCCCAGGAGCAAATAGCTGTCGAATTTGAGCTGCAAGGCAAATGTGACTAAAGACGGCTCGCACACGATCGCAGCGCGCATTCTTGTCAATTCGCCCTCTGGCAGGCAGGGATATTTCTCAAACAGGTATTCAGACACAGCAAGCTCTAATACGGCGTCGCCAAGAAACTCCAATCGTTCATTATCGGAGAGAGGCGCAAATCGATGTTCATTGCGATATGATGCGTGAGTGAACGCCTGCCGTAATAATTCTTCATTCTGGAACGAGACTTGCAATTGCTCTTGCAGCTTGCGCACGTTCGCCGCCATTCTCGCGATTCCCCTATTCACTATGATGTCATCGATATCGTCCAAACGAATAGACCCTGAAGAAGAATCCCCAGGGTCCATAACTGCTGCTCCAATGCATCTTCTCTTAAAAGCTACTGGGTAAAGCGTTTGAGTATGATCGACGCATTATGGCCGCCAAATCCAAATGAATTCGACATGACACAATCGACTTTGATCGGCCTGGCCTGACCGGGGACATAGTCTAAATCACACTCTGGATCGGGAGTAGTTAAGTTAATTGTCGGTGGAACAATTTGATCCTGGATGCTCATAACGCAGGCAATGGCTTCGATGCCGCCGGCAGCACCCAGCAAATGTCCAGTCATTGATTTGGTAGAGGAAATGGCCACTTGATAGGCATAATCTCCAAATGCATTTTTAATTGCCATTGTTTCGAACTTATCATTCAAGTCAGTCGACGTTCCATGAGCATTAATATAGTCAATTTCTGCCGGGTTTATGTGTGCGTCCTTGAGCGCAAACCGCATCGCTCTTGCAGCCCCGGCACCCTCAGGTGCTGGCGCTGTCACATGATAAGCGTCGCCGCTCATGCCATATCCAACCACTTCCGCCAAGATCGTCGCACCGCGTGTTTGCGCATGTTCAAGCTCTTCAATGACCAAAATGCCTGCGCCTTCCCCCAATACGAACCCATCGCGGTGTGCATCAAACGGGCGGCTGGCTTCAGTTGGCCGATCATTATAAGAGGTGCAAATGGCCTTGGCATTCGTAAATCCTGCAAATGCAACGGGAACAATTGCCGATTCGGATCCTCCGCAAATCATCACGTCTGCCTGACCCCGCTCGATGATTTTAAAAGCGTCACCGATCGCATTTGTGCCAGTGGCACAGGCGGAGATGGGGGATGAGTTTGGCCCCTTTGCGCCAAATTGGATCGAAACCTGACCGGATGCCATATCGGAAATCATCATTGGAATGAGCAGCGGGCTAACGCGTTTTGGTCCGCGCTCATGCAGTGTGATGATATTCTCGGAAAGCGTAGTGATCCCGCCAATTCCGGATCCGATGTAAACGCCAACTTCTTCCTCGTTTTCTTCTGTAATTTCGAGGCCGCTTTGCTCCATTGCCTGTTTGGCGGCGGCCACTGCAAATTGAGCAAAACGATCCATTCTGCGGGCATCTTTTTTATCTATGTAATCTTCAGGTTCAAAGTCGTTGACTTGTCCTGCAATCTGGCATGCAAAATCAGAAGCGTCAAATCGATCCAGGCGAGAGATCCCTGATTTCCCCTCGAGCAGTGCGTTCCAAAACGTATCGACCCGATTCCCAAGGGGAGAAATCACTCCCATACCTGTTACGACGACTCGTCTAGTCAAGTGAGATCACCTAGTCCTCTCGTTACTTTCCAAATAGGCAAGACACAAGCCCCGCTATCAGCGAACGGGACTTGTCTTGAGCATTGTTTGCCGGAAACTAGCAGATTAACCGGTTCTCCTATTGGTGCGCTTCAATGTATTTTACTACTTCACCTACACTGGTAATTTTCTCAGCATCTTCATCTGAGATTTCCAGATCAAATTCATCTTCAAGCTCCATAACAAGTTCGACCACATCCAGGGAGTCGGCTCCTAAGTCGTCTTTGAAAGAGGATTCCATCTTCACGTCAGCTTCCTCTACACCCAATCGGTCAACAATGATAGTTTTCACGCGATCAAACACGTCAGACATGCTTTCACCTCCCTTCAAGTACTATACTACATTGCCATGCCGCCGTCGACAGATAACACTTGCCCTGTGATATAGCTGCTTTGGTCCGAGGCGAGGAAAGCCACGACTGCAGCTACATCAGCAGGTTTTCCTAGCCTTGCCAGCGGAATTTGATCGAGCAGCTTGACCTTGACATCCTCGCCAAGCTGTACCGTCATATCCGTTTCTATGTACCCTGGTGCAATTGCATTAACCGTAATGCCCCGGCTCGCCAGCTCCCTCGCGGTAGATTTTGTAAGTCCGATCACACCCGCTTTGGCAGCAACGTAATTAGCCTGACCGGGATTGCCGAGGATCCCTACCACAGAGGTGATGTTGATGATGCGCCCGTAACGGGCTTTCATCATGGGCCTCGCCGCAGCTCTAGTGCAGGCAAAGACGCCTTTGAGATTCGTTTCAATAACCGAATTCCATTCTTCTTCTTTCATTCTTATTAGCAAGTTGTCTTTTGTTATGCCAGCGTTGTTAACTAAAATATCAATTTTTCCAAACTGTTCCACTGTTCGAGCAATCAAAGCGTCTGCTTCAGTCAAAACGCCGACATTGGCCTGCACTGCCAGCGCCTGCACGCCATAGCGTTTCACCTCAGCCAGGACCTCAAGCGCTTTAGCCTCATTGCCCGCATAATTAATCACCACATCAGTTCCCCGGCGGGCCAGCTCCAGAACAATCTCTCGCCCAATGCCGCGTGAACCACCGGTTACTACTGCCACTGGATTCGACATATAAAGGCTCCTTATTCATTTAGCTGTTGGATGAGTGCGGTTAAGCTTGCTGTATCAGACGCTGCGTGCACAGGTAATTTCCGGTTCACTTTTTTAATCAAACCGGATAGCACGGTGCCCGAGCCGAGCTCAATAAACCGTTCGACCCCTTGATCCAGCATGTACCTGACACTGTCTTCCCATAACACCGAAGAGAAGACCTGGCTGGTGAGCGCTTGAAAAATTTCGTCTGGTTCTGTGACCGCTTTGGCTGACACATTGGCCACCACAGGTATTTTCGCCGGAAAAATCGAAATTCCTCTCAATTCGTCAGCCAATTTTTCAGCGGCCGGCTTCATTAACGACGAATGAAACGGACCTGACACGACGAGTTCAATCACGCGCGCGCCTGCTGCTCTCAACTGATCCGACGCCTGCGAAACCGCATGCGCTTCGCCGGATATGACGATTTGTCCTGGACAATTGAGATTGGCCAATTCAACTGGCCGCTTGTCTGTTGAAACAGACGCACAAATGGACTCAATGGCTACCTTGTCCAGTCCCAGAATCGCCGACATCGCTCCAAGCCCAGCCGGCACCGCTTCGTCCATGAATTGCCCGCGCAAATGAACGATTCTCACCGCATCCGAAAACGTCAAACTGCCTGCTGCAACCAACGCGGAATATTCGCCCAGCGAATGTCCTGCTGCAAAGCTTGGGACAAGCGGTCCAGCAAGCGAGGCCTGCAGCACGCGCAAACAAGCGACCGACATTGTGAGCAGCGCCGGCTGCGTATAATAGGTGAGCCGCAGTTGATCTTCCGGCCCCTCCCAAATGATCTTGCTTAAAGAAAACCCAAGCGATTCGTCAGCTTCCGCAAAAACGTCCCGAGCCACCGCAAATTCCTGTGCAAGGTCTTTGCCCATCCCCACTTTTTGAGCACCTTGGCCCGGAAATACAAACGCTGTAGTTGTCACTGTTCTCGTCCTCTTCAGTTCAATATATTATCAATTCTACATTCGAATCGCACAGGCTCCCCAAGTTAAACCTGCACCAAATCCGCACAATACAAGCAAATCGCCAGACCCCAGCCTGCCAGATCGTTTGGCTTCATCGAGCGCGAGTGGAATCGACGCAGAGGAAGTATTCCCATAGTTTTGCACATTGACAAATACCTGCTCTTCGGTCAAACCAAGCCGTTCGCGCGCCGCGTCAATTATGCGGATATTGGCTTGATGTGGAATCAGGCAATCGACATCGGCCATGGACAATCCTGCTTTTTCCACTGCTTCCCGTGTCAAATTATCCATGATGCGCACCGCAAATTTAAACACTTCTTTGCCGTTCATGACGATAGAATGTTCATGTTCGGCGACTGTTTGCGTCGAAGCTGGAGCTTTGGAACCGCCTGCGCGCTGAATCAAGAGTTCGCCGCCGCTGCCATCTGACCCCAATTGAATGGAGAGGATCCCTTTGCCCTGAGGTACTTCCCCTAATACGACCGCCCCTGCCGCATCGCCAAACAAAACGCAGGTATTTCGATCCTGATAGTTCGTGATTCTCGATAATAAATCGGCACCTATCACAAGAATTTTGCGATAAAGTCCGGAGGCGATCATCGGCGCTGCCGTAGAAACAGCGTAGAGAAAACCACTGCAGCCCGCAGATAAATCAAACGCCGCAGCCCGCGTGGCACCCAGCCGGTTTTGCAGCAGACAGGCGGTGGCGGGAAACTGATAGTCGGGTGTAACTGTAGCGACAATAATTAGATCCAGTTCATCCGCTGTGATGCCGGCGTCTGCCAATGCCTTGACTGCAGCCATATAAGCGTAATCAGAAGTGGATTGTCCCTCGCCCGCGATGCGCCGCTGCTGGATGCCCGTGCGGGTTTTAATCCATTCATCGCTCGTATCGACCATTTTTTCCAAATCAGCGTTAGTTAAAATAAGTTCCGGCACTGCTGAGCCTGTGCCGATAATACCTACAGGAATTCCTTGCAGCATGCATTAATCTCCTCTCGTACTCCGGGTAATCTCAGCAATTGCGTTACCCTCCATATACTTGTATGCCTGCCGAATCGCCGTTTGGATGGCACGCGCATTCGACGAACCATGCGCTTTGATAACTGCGCCTTTTAACCCAAGCAAAGGAGCGCCTCCCTGTTCGCGGTAATCATAGCGATCCCGAAACTTGCGGAGCGCAGGTTTCAGTGCCAGCGCTGCAAGCTTTGTTAAAAGTGAACTGGTAAATACCTGCCTCAACTCACCAAACATGCCCAGCACAGTACCTTCTACCCCTTTGAGCAAATTGTTGCCGGCAAACCCATCGCAAACCAGCACGTCACACACCCCTTGCAGAACGTCACGCGCCTCAATATTGCCGATAAAATTAAGGTCTTCGCGCGCGGCCAGAAGTGGAAACGTCTCTTTGGTCAAGTGGTTCCCTTTATTATCTTCTGTTCCGATATTCAGAAGTCCTACCCGCGGGCTGGGCAGTCCCATCACGATCCGGCTGTAGATGGATCCCATCACCGCGTATTGCGCTAAATTCTCGGAAGTAGCGTCCATGTTGGCGCCGACATCAAGCACCAGTACCGATTTGCCGTTTAAACACGGCCAAACCGATGCAAGCGCCGGCCGTTCAATCTCCTCCATGCGCCCGACAATCAGCAAACCGGCTGCCATTAAGGCGCCGGTGTTCCCAGCTGATAACAATCCGTCAGCACGGCCGGATTTAACCAATTCAGCTGCGACGACCAACGAAGAATCCTTTTTCCGTCGCACAGCGCGGACAGGCTCATCATCCGATTTTATGATGTCAGCCGCCGGAATTATGTCAATTCTACTCAGTTCGGCACCTGGTGGCAGACAAGCTCGTATTTGCTCTTCCTGACCAACCAATAAAATATGTAAATCAGCATATTCCTTAGCAACTGCAAGTACCCCTTCAACCACAGCTCCAGGAGCATGGTCGCCGCCCATCGCATCAACGGCTAATTTCACGCTTCAGACCTCCTAACTTGTGGTCAGCCACCGACTGGGGCGCTCTCACAACTTCAAATCGGCCTTCAAATACCGTTGCCAGGCCCGCTTTGGTTTTCACCTTGACCATATAACGCCCGTCTTCCTTGTGGATGACATTGCCTTTGCAATAGAGGCGCTCACCGAGCCTAACCGGGCGCAGATATTTCACCTCAGCCGAGCGGGTCAGGACCACATCAAACGGGATCATGGCCACAGCAAGTGAATTAGCCTGTGCAAAAATATGATGTCCCCGCGCAATCTGGGTTCGCTGAAATACGTGTTCAGCACCGATTTCGAGCAAAGAGGACCCGGATGTTTCGGGCACCATCTCTAGTATTTCCCCAATGACTTCCGCCATGTCTAAAGCGATGACTT